>DAOMZH010000146.1:0-15870 GCA_035437985.1 Polyangium sp. (in: bacteria)
GCCGCTGATACGGAAACGCATCATAAAAGAGTTTGGCCGGTTGTTCCTTGCGCACCAGTCCAAACCCGCTTCCTTCCACGGCAATCTCCGCTTCCAAGGGTTCGCCTTCACAAACGATTTCCACCAGTGCATCCCCCTCGGCCACCACCGCGCCCTTGGCTTTCACGTGTTGTCGCACCACGATTCCACCACACGGCGCCTTCAACGAAACGCTGCTGCCTTCACCTTGCACCGGGTTTTCTTCAATCGTGGCCGCACGAAGTTTGGCCCGGTCGATGTCCTCTTTTTTTCCGCGCTCGAATTCCTCGAGCTCCCGCTGCCGGACATCCATTTCGCGCGATAGCCGCACCAAGCTCGAACGCGCTTCGGCTTGATCACCTTCGAGACGCATCAATTCCCCTTGTGCGCGAACCACGTCCGTTTGCCGGGCGACCAGGGTCCCCGTCGTTCCCACGCCTTGTTCTCGCGCTTCTTTTGCTTGTTCCGCGAGTTGTTCGGCAAGGTCGATTTCTTTCTTCGTATTGGCAATTTGCCGCCCCAGCGAGGCAATTCGCTGTTCGAGCCGGTGTTTTTCTTCTTCGTCGACCTTCACTTGGCTCTCATGACGGCGCTTTTCATTCGCGATGCGTTCCTCGGCGGACTTCACGCCGAGCCCAATCGATTGTTTTTCACCTGCTTGCTCCGCGAGGGCTTGCGATCGAATGGTCACGAGCAAGGCTCCGGCTTGCACCGATTCTCCCTCCCTTGCCAATACTTCGGCCACGATGCCCGAACGTGGCGCTCGCAAAGGATCGGCGCCGCGCTGGGGCACGAGGGAAAACGCCCCCGATACGGTCACGGGTATTTCAATGACCGCAGCAAGAATCACCGCCGCGATAAACGACACGAGCAGCACCGCGGCTACACTGCGCACCGCGAAAGGAGGTGGGTCTGTCGCGAGAAACGGCGCGGGGCGATTGGCTGCAAACGAGTTTCCGGGGCGTGGCGCTTGCTTGCTCATAACCCGAGTTGCCGGCTGCAAAGGTGGTGGTAAAGTCCTTGTCGGGCGAGCAGTTCTTCGTGGGTGCCTATTTCGACAATCGTTCCTTTTTCGAGCACCATGATTTGATCGGCATCGCGAATGGTGCTGAGCCGGTGCGCAATGATGAACGCCGTTCGTCCGCCCAGAATGGTCTCCAAATTGTCTTGGACCGCGCGTTCGCTCTCCGCATCGAGCGCGCTGGTGGCTTCGTCGAAGATCAAAATGGGTGGCGAGTCATAGAGGGCTCGCGCAATCGAGATACGTTGCTTTTGGCCTCCGGACAGGGCGATCCCGCTTTCCCCGATTTTCGTTTCGTACCCAAGCGGCAACCGTTCGACGAATTCGTGGGCGCTCGCGGCGCGCGCCGCCCAAATAACGCGGTCATAATCAGGTTCGTCGTCGCCAATGGCGATATTTTTGGCAATCGTATCGTTGAACAAGAAATTTTCTTGCAAAACCACGCCGATCTTTCGCCGCAACTGCTGATATTCGAGCGTGCGCAGATCGATGTTGTCAAATAAAATTCGGCCGCTCTTCGGCTCGAGGAGTCCGGACAAACACTTGATGAGCGTCGTTTTTCCCGATCCACTTCGTCCGACGATCGCAATACGTTTTCCCGGGGCGACATCGAAACTCACGTTGTCGAGGATTTTCTGTGAATCGGAGTCGCCAAATTGAAAAGTCACGTTATCGAAGCGTACACGTCCTTCGAGGGTCCGTACGGGCAAAAGATGTTCCTTGTTTCGACCTTGTTCGGGCTCGTTCTCGAAGACGTCGTTGAGCCGATCGAGGAGGACGCTGGACGATTGAAGTTGATCCCAAAGCCCCAGCAGCGACCCGATGGGACCATTGGCCATGGCGACGAGCGAATTAAATGCAATGAGTCCTCCAATCGACAGGTGTCCCGCCATGACCTGCTGGGCACCGACCCAAAGAAACCCGATTTTCGAGGCAAACATGACGGCATGCACGGCGCCATCGTACACCATGACCGTGAAATCAGCTCGAAATTGACGCTGCGACATCGCATGGAATTGGTCCAGCATGCGCTCGCGAAGCGCCGATTCGACGCCCATCGTCTTGACCGTCTCGATGCCTTTGATCGAATCGATCTGTTGCGATGCATATTTGCCATAACCTTCCTCGAGCTCGTCGAAAATCGGTCGCAGGCGTTTTTCCGAAATGCGCATCAGCAACGCGTACGCCGGTGCCGTCGCGACGAACACGAGCAGCAAATGGGCGCTGTACACGAGCATGAGTCCCAGCGCTGCGGCAAGTTGGGCAAACGACGTAATCGCCAACGCGCCGTGTTGCACGAGGAGTTGGCGAACTTGTCGCAGCCCGCCGATACGCCGTTGAATATCGCCGGTACGCCGCGCGCCGAAATAGGGCAATGGTAGGGCCAAGAGGCGCTGCATCAAGACATCGTTTGCCGCGGCATCGAAACGCACGGCCACGAAACTCAGGAGATACCGCTGCACGATCGTGGCGACGACGGTCAGCACGAGCATGGCCACCATGCCGAGGCCGAGGACGCGCAACAAGTCGATATTTTTGTCGACCAAGACACGATCGACGATCACTTGGGTAAAAATGGGAAAACACATTTCGAGCGCGCTGACCATGATCGCGAGGCCCACGGCTTGTCCGAGCAGGTCGGCGTGGGGACGAAGAATACGAAATAACCAGAAAAAACTTGCCTTGCTCTCGGGCGCATCGGCAAAAGCTTGCGTGTAATCGAAAAGCGCCGTGTATCCCGACCAGCGCTCCTCGAATTCGGATCTGGGCAAGCGTCGCAATCCAATGGCCGGGTCGGCGACGAGGACGGCGCGTTTGTCCACGTCGAGGAGCACGACCCAGTGATTGCCATCCCAATGCACGATGGCCGGGACGGGCATTTCGGCGAGTTTGCTTTTGGGCGATTTGACCGCTCGCGTGGCCAATCCCAGCGATATGCCGGCGTTTCGGATGGATTTGAGCGACGTGCCATCGAGGCCCGTGTTGGCGATTTGACGAATCCGGGCCAAGCTGACATTGCGACCAAAATGGCGACAAACCATCGCCAAACATGCCGCGCCGCAATCCATTTCGTCGACCTGGCGGACAAACGGAATCGAGCGAATACGTTTGCGCTTTTTGACAAAGAGACCGTCGGGGGTCGCAAAGGGCCCGGCCGGCGGTTTGTCTTTGGCTACGGGTTGTTCATCGATATGGTCCGAACCGACTTTTTCGGGCGACAACACTTCGGCGGGTAGATTTTCCTGAAAATCCAGCGGCACGCGAACGCTTTTCGGGTCGATCGGCGCTTGCGCCACTTTCTCGAGAATCAGCCGCAAATCGGGATACTGCGCGGCGAGCTCGACATACCGTTCGGGCTGAAGACGCAGGAGCTTACACGGTGAAACGGCTTCGACACTTGCGGCGCGAGGCGTTCCGCGAATCATCGATCGTTCGCCAAAAAAATCCCCGCGACGCAAATACGCCACATACGTACGGCGCTCACCTTGCATGACAAACGTCCGCAATCGTCCTTGTTCGACGATGAACATCGGACCAAGCGGCGCGCCTTCTTCAACGACCAGCGTATTCGCGGGCACCGGCACCCGCTCGACGTTTTCCACGAGCGCATCGAGGGCTTCGGCGGGCAGGTTTGCGAATGCCGTTTCCACGCGGAGAAAATTACGAATGGCCCGGCGTTGGGACTGTTGATCAAAGTACCGCGCAAGTTCGGGTTGGCTGCGGACGAGCGCATGAAAAATGGATTTTTCGAGTTTTAAGGCCTCGACCTGCGAATTCGCGCGTACGGTGACCGTGCGTTTGCCTTGCTCGAGCAACGCCATTTCGCCGAAACTATCGCCGGGGTTCAAAACGTGGAGGGAAACTTCGTCGCCTCGAGGGCAGGCTTTGACGACGCGAGCGCGACCCGACACGATGACGTAGAATGCGTCGGCATCGTCTCCTTCCCGCACGATGGGCGTTCCAAACGCAAACTGGACGGGAACGAAACTGCTCTCGACGAGTGTGCGCAGGTCCGGCGAAAGAAACTGAAGGAAACCAATGCGTGCGGAAGGAACCGGTCGACTTTCTCGAAATGGGAACGAGTTTTCCCCGAGCGAGGTTTGGCTTTCCATGACATTCTCACACGCATTGAATCCCGGTTTCCCGCGGCGTCGTTTCAGTCGATGGGCCCGAGCTATTCTCGTTGCTCCGCAACGAGGGGTCTATGAGCGGTTGAATCGTTCGCTCGACGTGATGCGCTCCCTTGGTGGGAGCTATTAGGAACAAACAATGTGCGACGCCGGAACAGCCGATGGATTCAGGTCCGGTGGCCCCGAATTCCCAGCAGCCGATGGATTCAGGTCCGGTGGACGCGAACTCCCAGTACCACCCGCGACGGCGTTGGCTTCTGCGGGCGTGAGTTCCACAATGGCTTCGTCGTTGTTTTTCTGGTCGAGTGTCTGGCTTGCTTTCTCGTTGGTATTCATCTCGATCTCCGTTTTTCCGATGATGGTTGATTCAAAATGCGAACGCGGTGTTCTGGTTGCGCAGCGACTAGAGCGGGCCGGGGTCCGCTTCGTTCGGCGGGAAGTCAGGCGATGGAAGTATTTCCCGAGTACCACCGGCGACGGCGTTGGCCTCGGCGGGCGAGACTTCCACAATGGCTTCGTCGTTGGTCTTCTTGTCGAGTTTCAGGTTTGCCTTTTCGTTGGTGCTCATCTGGGTCTCCATTGTTCCGCGACGATGGTTCGTTCAAAATGGGAAGGACGAGTGATTGTTGCTCAAGCTGGCGGCGGAGGAGGCACACAACCCGGAGTATGCAGCTCCCCAGCAGCCTGCGGATCAAGATCCGGTGGCCTCGATATCCCAACCCCACCCGCGACGGCATTGGCCTCGGTGGGCGAGAGTTCCACGACGGCTTCGTCGTTGTTCTTCTGATCGAGTTCCAGGTTTGATTTCTCGTTGGCGCTCATGGGGTTCCCCGTTGATCCACGACCATGGTTGAGATGACCGACTCGTCGCGAATCGTGTGACACCGAATGGCTAAGCAACAGTCGTGCCACGCTTCCTTTGTCCGCGCTTGTAGGTCATTGCACCAAAAAGTGTCTTGCTCGCGTTACACGTTGTCCACTTGGCGCAGCAGTCTGTAACGCGGGCGATGCACCAAGAGCGCGTTCCCCAAACGCACCACGAGATTTCGTTGCAACCCACCACGACAACTCGTCGAACCACGATCTTTCGCGACGACGTCGTTCGGAAATTCCCCGAAATGAGCAATTCGCCTTGGTGGCACGCTGTTCGCTCTATGCCGCTACATTGCCCTGGAAATCGTTTGGTTTGCGGTTTGTCCGTAAAGGGTTCGTGTCGTGACATTTGCTAAAAAACACTGGATCGAGAAGGTGCCGGCCAACAATCAAGAAATGGAAACGATCACGGGGGAGCGGGTCAAAGAACACGGTCCTTTTCGAGCGCTCGAGGCAATACCAGCAGCTCCCGCCATGCCCCGGCTGCAAGCGGGCGCGGTGGTCAAGCATTACGAGTTCATTCGGCAGCTCGGAGCCGGCGGCATGGGCATGGTTTTCCTCGCTCGTGATACGCGTTTGGGACGGCTCGTCGCGGTCAAGGTGCTGCTGAAATACACCGGCCAAGCGGCATTTCGGTTTCTCGAGGAGGCGCGTACGACCGCGCAATGCCGGCACGAAAATATCGTGGTGATCTACGACGTCGACGAATACGACGGCTATCCGTATATGGTGCTCGAATACATCGCCGGGCGCACATTACGCGCAGCAATGACCGAACACGGGACGGATGCCGCTCGGTTTGCGGTCAAAACCATGCTTCCCGTCGTGCGTGCGCTCGTCCGCGCCCACGAAATGGGCATCGTGCACCGAGACCTCAAACCGGAAAATATTCTCTTGGCCCACGATGGTTCAATCAAAGTGCTGGATTTTGGCATTGCCAAACAAATTTCCGCCCCCTTGCTCGAACCTGCCGAATTCGACGCATTCTGGAGCGATGAGAACCGACTCCAACAAACGAAGGACGGACCGCTGATCGGAACCTTGGCGTACATGGCGCCCGAGCAATTGCTTGGACAAACCGTGGATGAACGCACGGACATCTGGGCGGTAGGAGTGATTCTGTACGAAATCATCGCGGGACGTCGTCCGATCGACGTAACTTCCCATTCGCAAATGATCGACGTCATGCGGGCGAAGGAAAACGTGCCGGGCATTCGCGAGCGTTGCCCGAATCTTGGACACCTTGCTGAGATCGTCGATCTTTGCTTGAGGAAAAACAAGTCCGAACGGTTTTCTTCCGCCAAAGAACTCCTCGAGACCTTGGAGCGCGTGGCTGGTGGAAAAACCAATACGGCGCCCGCGGAAGACGAGCGTCCTTTTGCTGGGCTTTCGGCATTTCAAGAAGCGGATGCGGCGCGTTTTTTCGGGCGTGATGCCGACATCGCGGCGGTGCTGACCAAATTGCACCATCACGAATTGATTGCGGTAACCGGACCTTCGGGAGCGGGCAAGTCGTCGTTTGTCCGGGCCGGTCTGCTTCCCGCACTGAAACAATCCGGTAAACCGTACGAAACATGGGTCGTTCGTCCGGGAAGACGGCCACTTGCCGCACTTGCCGAGGCTCTTTCCTCTTTCGCGGATGGAGGGGCAACAGAAAACGCCGTGGAGGATTTCGAAACGATTGTGGAAATCTTGCGGACGCAACCGGGGTATCTTGGGTCGAAACTCCGGGCTCGATGTCGAAAACGTGGCGCTGATCAGCGGATCGTGCTTTTCGTGGATCAATTCGAGGAATTGTATACGCTAGGTGCGGACGCCGCCGAACACGCCGCGTTTTGTGCATGTTTGGAAGGCGTGGCGGACGATGCCGCATCGCCCTTGCGGGTCATTGTGACGATGCGGGCGGATTTTCTGGAGCGTTTGACCGAGAACCGCCACTTGTTGGCGGTGGTGACGCGCGGCCTCGTGTTTTTGCCCCCCATGGGACCGGATGGATTGCGAGATGCTTTGGTAAAACCGCTCGAATTGGTGCACTATGCATTCGAAGACGCGAAGCTCGTGGATGAAATGCTCGCGGGTCTTTCGGGGACGAAAAACCCATTGCCTATTTTGCAATTTACAATGACGAAATGGTGGGACGCGCGAGATCGGGAGCGGCGGATTTTGACGCGAAGCGCGTACCAACGTTTGGGCGGCGTGGCCGGTGCTTTGTCGACGCATGCCGACGCGGTGCTCATGAGTTTGCCTAGTACCGAACAACGGCTGGTCCGGGCGATCTTTTTGCGCCTCGTGACCGTGGAGCGAACGCGGGCGATTGTGCGGGTGGACGAACTTCGATCTCTTTTCGACGAGTCCGCCGTGGTGGACGAAGTGCTCGCTCATCTTGCGGATGCGCGGCTTCTATCGATTGAAGTCGGCGACGACGGGGAAGAAAAAAACGTGGAGCTGACCCACGAATCCCTTGTCGAACGATGGGGGAAGTTGCGATCGTGGCTCGACACGAACGACCAGCACGCGCAGTTCTTGACGGAATTACGCAATGTCGCGCAGCAATGGGAGAAAAACGGCGAAGCCGAGGGGCTTTTGTGGCGAGACGATGCGGCATTACACGCGGGGCAATGGTTGACGCGCTCGCGCATGAACCATGGTGCGGACGGGACAATCGATATTGGCAAACGAGAACATCGGTACCTCGAAGCGGTCGTGCGTTTGGCGGAGCGAACACAGCGCCGGCGCCGACAATTCGTGGCGATTGTCGTGACGGCGATTGCCGCGGTTGCCGTGGTTGTGTCCGTGTTGGCGCTTCGAGCACGTGAGCAGGCGCGGCGCGCGGACAACCAAGCACGGCGCGCGGACGAACGCGCAAACGAGGCGGAAGAAGGCGCGCGACGCGCGCGTAATGCGACGCGAATGGCGGCAGCGCGCGGGCTGGAGCAAGATCCGACGACAATGCTTGCGGTGTTGCGGGAAATGGAAACAGGCCTGTTGCTACCCAGGTGGGATGAACTCGTGCGCTGGGCTCGCGGTGCAGGCGTTGCGGAAACTGTGATTCACGGCGAGGAGAAAATCACCGATCTGGCCTGGAGTCCCGACGGTCATCTCGGTGTTGTGGACAGCGACATGCGCGCGCGGGTGTGGAACCTCGATTTCACGAATTCACCTCGCGAATTCCGTGGCCACAACGCTTCCATTCGCGGGATTGCGTGGAGCGCGGACGGTCGACGAATCGCTACGGCTTCCCTCGATAAAACCGTGCGGGTGCAGAATGCGGATGGTACGGGCGAACCGATGGTCCTGAGTTTTGCCACCCCGGCTTTCGATGTGGCATGGAGTCCGAATGGCAAACGCCTCGCCATTGCGCTCGGCGACGAACCATTGCAAATCTGGAATTCGGATGGCACGGGTAAACCGCTGGTGTTTCGCGACAACGCTTTGGTGACCGAAATCAAATTCAATCCCGATGGCGCGTCGATTGTGTCGATCGCGAGCGATAATGTTGTCCGAATCTGGAATACGGAGGGGATGACCGCGCCGCTCGTCTTGGATACGCACGTGAATGACGTTGCTATCAGTCCCGACGGGCGGTATATCGCTACTGCCTCGGCGGACAATACGGTGCGGGTGTGGAACAACCATGGAACGGGCAACCCGCGTATCTTGCAAGGGCATGAAAATGTGGTCACGGCGGTTGCGTTCACCGCTGACGGGCAGCGAATCGTTTCCGGGTCGGCGGATCGGACGATACGTATCTGGAATGTCAATGGTGCGTCAAGACCAACGATCCTTCGCGGCCACGGCGACAAGATTACGCTCCTCTCCGTCGGCTCGGATGGGCGCATGGTAAGTTACTCCTACGACATGACCCTCCGTATTTGGCAGCTCGATACAACCGATCGGCCGCGTTTCCTCTCTGGTCACGAGGGAGCCATTGGCTGGACGTCCTACAGCCCCGATGGTCGGCACATCCTGTCGGCGTCGCTCGACAAGACTGTCCGCATGTGGAAGGCCGATGGGTCTGGACAACCCATCGTTTTTCAAGGCCACACCGACGCGGTCAACGCCGCGAGCTACAGCGCGGACGGCCGACGTTTCGTGACCGCATCGAATGACAAGACGGTGCGGATTTGGAAGATCGATGGTCACTCCGACCCGATCGTGTTACGCGGGCACACTGCAGCGGTGAATTCGGCCGTATTCAGCCCGGATGGTCGTCGTGTCGTTTCTGCGTCACACGACAACACAGTGCGGGTATGGAATGCGGACGGCAGCGGCGAACCCCTCATATTACGCGGTCACGAGCATATTGTCTATGGCGCGGCGTTCAGCCCTGACGGTCGACAAATCGTGTCCACGTCGCAAGACAAGACGGTGCGGATTTGGAACGCCGACGGCAGAGGTGAGCCCATTGTTCTGCGTGGTCATACCGGTGGAGTGATTGGAGGAGCGGCGTATAGTTCCGATGGCCAACACATCGTTTCGGGTTCGCGCGACAAGACCCTGCGGATATGGAATGCCGACGGTACGGGAGAGCCCGTCGTGCTGCGTGGGCACGATGCGCTGGTATTGGTACATGGGGACAAACCATTCAGCGCCGATGGCAAGCGCGTAGTCTCCTCTTCGGATGACGGCACCGTACGTATATGGAACGTGGACGGCACAGGCGATCCGATTGTCTTGCGTCTGTCGGACAAACCGATCGACACGGCATCGTTCAGTCCTGACGGTCGGTCCATCGTCGCCGCGGGGGATGACCGAACCATCACCATCGTGACCGACCTCGATCCTTACCTCAGCGCGGCTGATCCCAGGTTATGGACCGTGACGTCCTATTGCATGCCGCTCGAAGTGCGCAAAACATTGCTTGGTTTTTCCGATGAGCAATCGCGCGCGGACCTCGACCGCTGCCGGCAAAACGTGAAGAAAGCGCGCAACGTTGCAGCAACAGCGAATTGAAGGGCCTGGCGAGGGGCGTGAGCAGATAAATCAACAATCGTGCTACAACCCCAGATCGCTCAATCCCGGATGATCGTCCGGGCGTCGGCCGAGCGTCCAACGGAATTTGCGGTCCACCTCGTGGATCGGAAGGTCGTTGATACTCGCCGTAGGCGAATCGCACGGCAATGCGGTTGCCATTGAAGGCCCATAACTCTTTTGTCAGACGATAATCGAGTTCTTTGGCGCATTTGCGCTGCAAGAATTGGCGCACTTGCTCGCGTCCCACCGGAAAATCGGATCGATTGCGCCAGCGCGTGTCTTCCGTATGGACGAGCACGACACGATCTGGGTCGCGGGTGTTCCATGTGTCTTCAGCCAGGCGCACTTTTTGGCGGGCAGTGGCGTCGGTGAAAGGCGCGAGCGGGGATTGGGTTTCCATCGGCTTCACCTTCCTGAATGAACCTCGCGTCGAATCAATATGTTTTGTAGGGCAAAAACTTGCCCGACATCACGATATTCACGCGATCCCCTTTCGGATCCGCCTCGCGCTTCAAATCCATTTTGAAGTCAATCGCGCTCATGATGCCATCGCCGAATTCTTCGTGGATCAGCTCCTTGAATGTGGTGCCGTAAACGTTGACCAATTCATAGAAACGATAAATCAACGGATCCGTAGGGACGGCTGTGGGCAGGGATCCCTTGTACGGCGGCACCATCAGCCATTTCTTTTCGACATCGCTGAGGTCGAAGATCTCCGCGACAATACTCGCTTGCTCGGCGGTGAGCGTCATCTGACCCAAACAGGCGGCCGTCGTCCACTCTTTGCTCTGGCCAATCTTATGCGCCACATCGGCCCATTTGATGCCCTTGGCGACCTTGTTGACGACGATTTTTTCGGTAACCTCGAGTCTGCTCATACGCTTATCCTCACATGCAACGAGATAGGTTCAACGGGTGCGAAGCCCATAGCGAACAGCATGCCACGACCACCCTCTCGCTATCATCGAAACAAAGGCCCCACCGATCCCTCGAAGAACCGTCGCGCCACGAATTTTCGCCGCGTGAGACAACGAAATCTCGTGGTGGTTCGCGACCAGGGGCGTGGGCTCAACGTTTCTTGGCGATCCCCGCAGCGCGGAGCCTCGATAAAACCGTCGTCGCCGGGAGTCCTAGCAGCGCCGCCGCGCCTTCCTTGCCGTAAACCTGTCCACCCGCACGCTCCAGGGCCCGTTCGAGGTTTTGACGCTCGAAAAGGCGCATTTCCGCGTCGCTCATCACGTTGCCGTTTGGAGCGGTTGAAATATGGACTCGACCTACATCGGGGGCTGGGGACGAGCCGGGAAGAGCGTTGATGAAGTCGAGCCGCTTGCCTTCGCCCAAGATCAGCGCTCGTTCGACAATGTGTTCAAGTTCCCGAATGTTGCCTGGAAAGGCGTAGGTTGCGAGGTCCCGCAGGTCCTCCGGGGTTACGCGAGGAGCTTGGAATCCGAGCCGTTGCGCAGCGATCTGCATGAAGTGCGCGACCAGGTTGGGGAGGTCTTCCTTGCGCTCGCGCAGCGGAGGGACGACGATGGGAAACGCCCCGAGGCGAAAGTAAAGATCTTGCCGGAAACGCCCGGAAAGCGCTTCTTCCCGAAGCTCACGATTGGTCGCCGCGATGATCCGAACATCAACCTGCCGGGAACGCTCCTCGCCAACCCGCTCGAACGTGCCCTCCTGAATGACCCGAAGCAGCTTGCTTTGAAGCTCGAGCGGCACCTCGCCAATTTCGTCCAGAAAAAGGGTGCCGCCATGAGCGAGTTCGAAGCGACCAACTCGATCGCGGATCGCTCCGGTAAACGCCCCGCGAATGTGCCCGAAATATTCGCTCTCGAAGAGCTCGCGAGGCACCGCGGCACAGTTCACCTTGATGAAGGGGGCCTTGCGCCGCCGACTTTGTTCGTGCACCGCGCGTGCGACGAGCTCCTTGCCCACGCCCGATTCCCCTAGAATCAGGACGGCGGCGTCCGTTTTGGCCACCAGTTCGACCTGCTTCATGGCCGCTCGCAGCGCCGGGCTCTCACCTACGATCTCGGCGCGCGGCACAGCCGAACTGAGTTCGTCACGGAGCGAAATGTTTTCCAGTTCGAGATCGCGCCGCAACCGCTCCACTTCGGCGAAAGCCTTGGAGTTGGCGATGGTGACGGCAGCATGGTCGGCGAACAGCCGGAGCCAACGGAGTTCGTCCTCGCGTAACACTCGTCGCGCAAAAACAGCAAGCACACCCAGAATTTCGTTACGAAATATCAAGGGATGAGCAGCCATTGATTCGATCTGCTCCCGCTCGACCCACTTGGGCTGGACGATCCAGGGCGAGCCTCCGCGCAGGTCGTTGAGCGCAAGGCTTTCTCCGCGGGTACCGACGGTTCCGATTTTTCGGATGCCCATGGGAAAACGTCGAAATTGTCCGTCGAGCGCATCCCATCGAGTTCCTTCGTTGGAAACTCCGGTGCTCGCCTTGAGGTGCAGACACGGGATGTTTCCGGCACATTCGCTACGCATGAGACATGTCGAACACTGGTCGCCAGGGCCCACGAGCCAGATGCGCACCAGCGCTACGCCGGCGATGGCTCCGAGGCCTTCGACCAACCTCTGAAGAACTTCGCCGACGTCACGTGTCCCTGCGGCACGAAGCAGTGCGGTCTGAAGTACTTCGAGCTCCATGGTCGCAATCTATATCCGGGCCGGCTTTCCCAGGGCAAAGAAATAACATTCACAAAAAAAAGAACTCGTTCGGTGGGTGCGACTCTCGCAAAGTGAAAATCTCCGTATGAGTCAGGACCAGCATTCTTCGAACGCGTCTCCATGGCCGCGTCCCCTTCGAGCGCACCGACACGCGCCAGCAGGTCCGCGCACACGACCGCAACGGCTTATGTGCCCGCTCCGCCTGTTATGGTGTGTAATCGACACACCCGCATACCTCCGCTAGCGCTAAAGATCTTGGTCGACACAGCCTAATTCGTATCGGGCTCCAAGCCGACCATGGGATCGCGAGACGAGGCATGTTTTGGCTTGAAATCGAAGTTGAAACAAAAGGCGACGATGTTCGTATCGCCGCGCGTGGGTCACGTGGAGAACGGCCCCCCCCGCATTTGATGGATGTCGAGCAAGGGGGCGATGCGTTGACCACGCTTGCCAATAAGGTGGGACGTGCCGTACGTGCCCGCAAAGAACTCGATCCTGCCGTCATTGAGCTGGCCCAGCAGATCTATGGGGAGCTTCTCAAGGGCGAATTGCGCGATATCCTCGTGCGGCTGACGGATCCTTCCAAACCGAAAAGCGACGACCCTCGTGAGAATCGCGTGTTGGTGCGGCTTTTCGTTCAAGATCGAGCCCTCTTGCCCGTTCCTTGGGAAGCTCTTTGTAAACCGGGAACCACCGAAGGGTTTCTCGGGACCGACCCACGGGTCTTATTTGCCCGAGGGGTCAATTCGTCCGATCCGTGGGCACCACGCGAAGTCAACGGAGCCGTGCGTGTTCTCGCCATTGCGCCCGGTAGCGAGGAACAAGCGCTCGTTGCCTTGCGTGATTCGCTCGGTCCAGCAATCGAGGCGGGCGAAGTGGATTGGCTCGATCCCATCGTCGGCACCGAGATCAGCGCGAAAGTATTGTTCGACAAACTTCGACGCGGAAAAACTCCGCATATCCTGCATTGGCTCGGGCATGGAGGTATTGATGTAAAAGGTCGTCCGTCGCTGCGGCTCGCCGACGATGAAGATGGGGAAGAGGTATGGATTACCGCGGAAGCGCTGGCCCGTGAGCTCAATCCGCATTTTTTTGAGGAATTACGTCTCGTCATCCTCGAAGCATGTGAGGGCGCGAAAGCGGGTATGCTCGGAAGTGCCGCTGAAGAATTGGCCAAAGCAGGTGCCGATGCCGTCGTGGCCCATTTATGGCCCGTTAAAACCGATGTAGCTCGCACCTGTTCGACCGATATCTATCGCTCGCTCACGAGTGCGGGGTCTGCCGGGGATATCGGTACGAGCGTTGCTGCTGCGCGCCGAACGTTGCTCACGCAAAGCGCCGAGGGATTTTCCCCAATCTTGTTTTTACGCGGGTCGGATACGGTGCTCTTCAACTTTTCCCGGCGAAAGTTGGCAAAGCCAAGCGGCCGACGAAAAGCTCGCGCTATCGCGCCCGCATTGCAAACCATCCTCGACAAACCGCCATTCTCGGTCGTTCTCGGTGATGCCGAGGAAGATCGGGCGACTCTGTATGCGGAGCTTCGAACGTTTCTCGAGGAGAACAACGACAAACCCGATCCGACCTTGACCTTGAGCGCCATCACGCAACGATGCGTGCTCAAGTTTGGCGAAGAGGTGTTGCATTCACTCTTTCAGCAAGCATTTGGCGATACCCTTGCAAGCAAGCCGCCGCCGCTCATCGAGGCCATTGGCGCATTGGTTCCCCCTGGCGTCCATGTGACCCTTTTATGGCGACCGTACCTCGAACGGGCCATTGCGGAGCATCAGCCACAGCGGACGATTTATGCCATTCAAGTGGCGATGACGGGTAACAATACGAAACCGCGTATCGTCAAACGACTCGCTGGGGCGGCCGTTTGGAAAATGGATCCAATCATGCCGAAACGATTCGATATCGAGAATGATATCATCATTTTGCGCATGTACGGAGGATATTCGCCGGAAGCTCGCCCCATTTTTTCGACGCCCATTTTGACCGAGGATGACCATATCAACGGGTTATTGGGTGAACGCCCGCCGCAATGGCTCGAGGAGCTTTTGGCACGACCGCGTATACAGGCGGGACTTTTTCTTGGTTTGTCCATACTCGATTGGCGTAGTCGATTGCTGTTGCGTTGGCTTTACGATCAACGTCCGGCGCCGAAGGATAGCCTGGCCATTCTCTCGACACAGGCGGATCCCAGCGAATCGGAGATTTGGGATAGTGGGGGAGGTTTGCCCGGAACATCGCGCGTTGCAGCCATTGTCGAAGACCCCGTGCAGCTTGCCGAAGAACTCGAAGGATTCAAGAAAGGCGGCGCGTCATGAAAAACCCGTTTCCTGGACCGCAGCCATATCGCGCAGCCGATCGCGATCGGTTTTTTGGTCGAATCGACTTGGCCCACAAACTCGAAGGTTCGATTCTCGCCAATCGATGCGTGACCGTGTACGGTCCGAGTGGTGCTGGCAAGTCGTCCCTGCTTCAGGCCGCAGTGTTTCCCAGGCTTGTCGATAAGGATGACGTACGTCTCGTGCGTGTGGATGCGTGGCCCGAGGGTGAAGAACCGACGAAGTGGCTCGCAACAGCGCTGCAAACGGAGCTTGGACAAAGCGCTTCGTTGCCCGATATCGCGGCCAAAAATGCCATATTCCAAGCGGTACGCAGCGCGGCCCGCTCGTCTCCAAGGCTGCTCGTGGTTTACCTGGACCAACTGGAGCAATTGCTTTTTTCCACTCGAACGGTCGAAGAAACGCAACCTTTCTTCGATTGTGTCGAAGAACTTTTGGATTTGCCCCTGCGCAATTTGCGGGTGGTACTTTCTTTACGCGAGGATTACCTCGGGCGTTTTCGCGATCGATTGCGCGATTTACGGCGCATCACGGAAAATGGCTTTCGCGTGGGACCGCTCAGTGTGTACGAATTGACGGAAACCGTCGTGCTTGCGGCGGCTGCCGGTGAACCTCCGCAATCGTGGTCTGCCGGCGAAATGCGGGGGTTGATGGTGCAGGTCCGGGTGCCTGGTCAAGCAGCTACGGACGAATCGTAATCGCAATCGGCGTATGCTCAAATCATCTGTCTGGCTCTTTTTCAAGAACGTGCTTCTGGAATAACCGTGGACGTTACCCAGACCGAGCCCATTTTTCAAAATTACCTCGCGTCGACAATTGA
>DAOMZH010000147.1:0-15760 GCA_035437985.1 Polyangium sp. (in: bacteria)
CGGCGACGAGATGCGGAAGAGTTTGCCCTCGTCGATCGTCACGGTTCGTCGCACGAGCACTTTGCCTTCGACGTCTCTTTCGCCAAACGTCTCTTCGTACTCGGCACCTTCTTCGTAGCGGTAATAAAGCTGGCTGATCGGAGCATGTCGCCAATCGACGATGCGCACGCCAGCTTTCGCATCGATGTGCGTGGTGCGACCAATGAGCACATCGCGATCGGGTTTGTCCGTCTCTCGAAGACGCAAATGTCCGAAATACGGCGCCCGCGGATCGACAGGCTCAACGACGATTTCGGCGCGTCGAGCAGCAACACCAGCGACGCGTTCCATTTGTTGCACGAGGGCCGGAACGTCTTCGAGGCGCGCACTCGCGATCTGATCGCGCAGTGAAAGAAGCTGCTCCTCGTAGTCGTTCGCTGGAGGTGGAGTTGCTGGTTTGATCGTCGCGAGGTGCGCGCTCACGCGTTCGAGCAACGCTTCTTCTTCACGAGGAATTTTTTCCTGCGCGTCAGAATCGTTCATGGGGGCGGAAGGTTTGTCCAAGTTCGTTGGTGGACGAAGGGGTTGGGTGATCGACTGCTTCTCGGTCACAGTGGGTACGTCGCGCAAAGGTGGAGGAATTGACGTGTCGATGCAGCGAAGTTCCCCGGGGTTCGTCCGAGCAAACTACGCTTGACGACGAGAGTCGTGCGTCTTGACTGATTCTTTTCTGGGACGCAAGGCACGTGTCATGCATCAGCGACGAACGGTACGAGCTGCCCGGTTCGAACAAAATCATGGATTCCGATGATGCATCACGGATCTATGCGTATCGTGCTTCGTCAGCGCAGCTCCCACGGTTGCCTTGCACGTATGTATTCTTTAGGGAGAAGCCATGGCTGGGCCTCCAGACGACGACGGCGACGGTTTGCACGAACTCATCAAGCGCACCTTGAGCCATCGGCGTGCGTTGTGGGCGCTCGTGCTCTCGACGTATCGCGTCGAGCTCACGCAGGTGCTCGATCGCGGAGCACGTTATGGATTTTTGTCGGAAGATCGTGATCAGGTGAAGCACCTGGCCAGTCTGATTGCGACCGTTGCCCGCGAAATCGATTTGGACGGCATGCGCGATGATGCACTATCGCTGCGTAACTCTGCTGCCAACGAACCCGACACCGATAGCGGAGAACGTCGTGTGCTGCTTGCCGGGGTCCGGCTCATCGATCGCATCCTGGACACGGAGCGAGCGCGACGTAACGCAGAGCCATCGAGCCAACCAGTTCGACTCAATTGAAATCCCCATGAATACAAGCCCCGCAAATGCAACCTATCCATGAGGTTGGGCATCGAAGTGTGGCGATCATTTTGAGCACCAAACAATCGGTCAGGAAGTGAACGCCCCTGCATCCAAGTGACCGGCGAAAGGACGCTCCGCTCGAACACCATGGAAACTTGCGCGGTTCTTACCTCGTCCGCCCGAACGGAAAAGTCACCACAACGCCGCGTCGTGACGAGTGCGCCCATGCGGATCTCGTTTGCGGGTGGTGGCAGCGACTTGCCCCCGTTCGTTCCAGGCATACCCGGACGAGTCGTTGGAAGTGCCATCGATTTGCGGGTGCGGGCAATCGTCGAACCCTTCGATCGAGGCTGGGTACGCTTCGAATTGCCCATCGCTGAATCAACAGCGACACGATCGATTCATGACCCTCCGTCGAACACCGTTTCGTTTCGTTTGCTCGAAGCGGCGCTCGCACATACGGGCGTGAGCGATGGTGTGTACGTGCGTATCGAAACGGACATCGCTCCAGGCGCAGGTCTTGGAGGAAGTGCAGCAACAGCCGTTGCCGCCTTGTCCGCATTGAGATGGTCCGTTGGAGAAACGTCGACACCCGAAGCCATGGTGCGCGAAGCAACGACGATCGAACGAGAACGTTTGTCGCTCGTCTGCGGGTCGCAAGATCAAGTCTTCGCCGCTTGTGGAGGTTTGCTCGATCTGTCGTTCAACGAGTCTGGCTGGACAAACATGCGTCGATTTGCGGCGGATCGATCCTTCATGCGGGGGCTCGAAGAAGGTCTCTTGCTCGTGGACACACATGTGCGTCGCGTGTCGGGTGAGGTGCTCGAGCGGGTCGATGCGGGAGCTGCGCTCGCTTCGGTCGAAACGCTCGTGGCTTCCGCGGGTGAAGCTGCGCAAGCGATCGAGGACGGATCGTTGACGCGTCTTCTTGCAGCGATGCGCAAGAGTGCCGCGGCAAAACTACGCCGCGATCCTCGCGCGAGTGCCTTGGCCATCGAACTTGGCCGGCGTGTGGAAGGTTTGAACGTCGACGTCATTCGTGTCTGTGGTGCAGGAAGCGGCGGTCACTTGCTCGTGTGGGCACACCCGGACAAACATGCGTCGATTATTGATGCACTTCATCCAGCGACCGTTCGTCGCCCAGGACTCGCGGCCCATGGCGTGTGCATCGAGTCCGTTCGAGAAAAAGTTTGAGGACGAAATAATCAAGCGGACGTCTTGAGTTTTCGACGTCGTTCACCGCGGGCGATCGCCAGATCGATCAAACGCGCGACGAGCTCTCGAGGCGGAATGCCGCTGGCTTCCCACATCTTCGGATACATCGAGATCGAGGTGAAACCGGGCAGCGTGTTGATCTCGTTCACATACAGCGCGCCGCTTTTGTCCATGAAGAAGTCCACGCGCGCGAGCCCCGATCCTTCGAGCGTTCGAAACGTTCGCAACGCGAGCAGCTGGACGGCGCTCACTTCCGCGGGCGTCAAATCTGCTGGAATTCGCGTCGTCGCTCCATGCTCGTCGATGTACTTGGCTGCGTACGAGTAAAACCCGTCGGGATGATCCACGACGATCTCACCCGGGATGCTCGCAATCGGCTCGTCCTCGCCAAGCACCGAACATTCGATCTCGCGCACGCCTTCGATGCCTTGCTCGATGACCACCTTCGTATCGAACTCGAACGCAGCATCGATGGCTGCACCGAGCGCCGCAGGATCTTTCACCTTCGTAACCCCGACCGACGAACCCAAGTTCGCGGGCTTTACGAACACCGGAAAAACCAACGCTGCACAACGTTGTTCGACCGCAGTTCGACCCCGCTGCCATTCACCAATTCGTACGGTTTCGTAAGGAACGATCGGAATCTCGGCCTGGGCCAACAGACGCTTCATCACGTCTTTGTCCATGCCCACCGCAGATCCGAGCACCCCTGATCCCACGTACGGAACACCGGCCAGTTCGAGCAATCCTTGGATGCATCCGTCTTCGCCCATCGGGCCATGAAGGACAGGAAAAACCACGTCGATCGCTTCCGATGCACCACCCACCGTGAGTGCTGCTTCTCCACGATCTCCAGGATGCGCCAAGAGCGACACCGATGATGCCGACTGTTCGAGTTTGGCAAGACGAGGATCACGCGCTGCCGCCAAGAGCATCGCCTCTTGCTGCAAAAGCCATCGTCCGTTCTTGTCGATGCCAATCAGCATCGGTTCGAAGCGATCTCGATCGAGCGCTTGAACGACGTTACGCGCGGATAAAAGCGATATTTCGTGTTCGGCTGAGCGACCACCGAAAAGCACGGCAACTCGGAGCTTACGCGATGCGGACATGATGGCCGCACCCTAGCACCGGTCATTCGCGAGACGAAAAACGTGGCGAGTCGCGCGAGTCACTCGTCGGAAGCAACGAACGATCGGCGAATCGTGCCGGCTTCGACGTGTTTCAGCACTTGCCCATCAGCGAGCTCCACGTCGAACGATGCAGCCCGACCGCGTTTGACTTCCACACCGCGCACGACGATGCGGGCGCCTTTCGAGAGCGATACGTCGCGCAGTTTCACGTCGTTCGTGGCGACGAGTCGCGCCCCAGCTTCGAAGTCTTTGCCCGCCTCCGATTCATCGGCCATGGGGTTTGCCACTCCAAACTCCGCAGCCAAGGCGGTCGTCGCAGAACCCAACACCAACAGAGCGATGATCGAAGAGCAGCAAAATCGCGACAGCATGGCCGGCCAAATTACTGCATTTTGGCGGGCAACGGGGCTGCGAACGACATGTCGCGGCCACGGAAATGTGTGGGTAACCTTGCGTTTCTAAGGTGGAGTGGGACGCCAGCCGTCGAGGGCTTTTTCGACGAAGTGCAAGCGGTCTTGGCCCCAGAAGAGTTGGTCGCCGACGAGGAAACTCGGGACGCCACAGAGGCCCAAGCGTTCTGCTTCTTCCGTGGCATCGCGAAGGGCGAGACGATAACGATCGTCGGACGTTACTCGGACAAACTCGGGGTCGAAGTCTTCGCGGGTGAGAAGATCGACGAGGACTTCGTCGTTGGAAATGTCGCGGTCCTGGGCCCAATAGGCGCGATAGATGGCGCGAACGAGGTTTGGTTTTTTGGATTCGGGTGCGGCAAGAACGAGCCGCAATGGTTTGACCGTATTCATGGGAAAACGGGTGGCGAAGGTGAACGGAACGCCCCAATGATCGGCCCAACGGAAAAGGTCCAGGCGGTAGAGCCGCGATTTCGCCTCGGGCATAACATGGAGTGGGACGTTTGGAGTGCCAATCGTCTTGAAAAGTGCCCCGAGCAGAAACGGTTTGTAGAGGACGGTGGCTTCGTGTCGGGCGGCCAAAGCTTCGATTTGTGTCGAGGCGAGATAGGCAAAAGGGCTGGAGAAGTCGAAGAAGAACGAGACGGTTTTCATGGCGCGTAATTCAAGGGTACGTAGATGACTAGACTCGGTCTGGCGTCACGAAAAAAAAGCAAGAAGATCCCAAGCGCTTGCCGAGCGTCGTGTCCGAAGGTGCAGACGGAGTAACGACAATGCGCAAAATGACGATCCCGGCAGCTTTTCTCGCGACCCTCAGCCTCTTTTCCACCGCGGCCTTGGCGGAAGACAAGAAACAACAAAAGTCCCAAGATTACGGCTACGAATTCAAAGACGATTCATTGCTTGGTAATGACCTTCAGAACCAAGGTGGGCTCATCAAGGTTCGTCCGCCGGCTACGCGTACCCAGCTGATCAAGCCGCGTACGCAATTCATTGCCGAGATGTTCAAGTCGATTGAACACATCTGAGAGCGTGTTTATCAAGCTGCTGCGCAAATCGGCGCGTCGGTCGGCCTTACTCAGCGTACTAAAGTACGCTTCCGTCGGCCTCCCTAGCCCCGATTCGCTCGCAACGCCTGATAAACACGCTCTGAGCCCCGCCTACGACCTCCCAGATAAATGATGGTTCGCTCCGGGATTCGAGCGACGCGCGCAAACGTCGAGTCGTTTCTCACGTGCGCGGTTTTACCCACCAAACCCCATCATTCGAATTCATTTTGAACGTGAATGGTCGTAGACCGCACGAGCTGCGGTGCTTGCGGGTCGACCGCTCCGTTCAAAATGAATGCGGAATACGTCCCATCCCCATCCAGATCCCCAATCGCTGCAGCTTCGTAATTCGGCGTCACACTCGGCGGTGAGCAATCGTAGGCCGTGCAAAAGGCAGTCGAATTGCGGACGTAGTTGTATTGGTAATAAATGGGATCATGCACTTCGAAGCGAAGACATTTCCAGCCCTGCGTTGCGTTACCCGTCCCGAAATCGATTCCCGTCGAATTGTTGGGTTGGTATTTCTTGGCGGCCGGCACCGCGTTGGGTACGGCCGCTGCACTGTCGCAAAGCTGGTGGTAACTTTGCGAAGAAAAAGTGCCAAGCGCCACTATCTCCGAGAGCACTGTTTCTCGCGAATATGAATCCGCAGCTGAACGCGCAATTTGACCCACGAGGTTCCGTGCTTCGGCCGACTTGCTGCTCATGATGTATCGCCGCACGCCGTAAATCGCCAATGCCGCAAGCATTCCGATGATGGCTACCACGATCATCAGTTCGACGAGCGTAAACCCCCTCTGACTTCCATACTTGAACGCTCGCATTGCTTCGCCCCTCGAACTACCTGCCCCTGACCGGAAGCAGGATATGTTCCATGCAAGAAATACCGATCTTGCGCGAAACGAGCAAGGTATTACGCAGGTATTCTCATGCTGCTTGGGAGGCGCCCCAAAAGTTGGACAAAAATTGTCACTTTGCCTGGCATTCGGTGACAATTTCCGACGTTACTCGTTCGTTATGAATTTGCACTGGCGCTGAAACATCGCGATCTGCCGCTGGTTGTACATTGGCGAACGCTGGATTCAAAACGTGGGCATCACCATTAGATCCGTGCCGGCGACTCCGGACGCATTGGGACCGGTTTGCCAGGTTTGATCGTCGATGAGAATTTTATATTCGAAAGAGCCAACGAGTTCTGTAGAGACAAACGCATATTGTCCGAGAGCGCTTTGCTGCACGGGAAAGCCCAGATTCCACGATAGAGGGGGCACATTGCCCCGAATGCTCGCAAATTGGTTTGGCGCAAGATTGGCCATTACGCGGATTCTCGTGGCCGCGATCGTGTCTGCAGCGGCGGGCTCGAAACGCACGAGTATGCCGGGATGATCGGAGACGGCTTCCGCCCCCAAAAAGACCTTTTCAGCAGCTGTTGCGCGCCAATTCGTTCCTCGATGCACCATGACGTGATCGATGCCTGCAGCATCGAGACCTGTGTCGGCGGCGATGTAGCCAGATGCTCGAAATGCATCATGTGGGGCGCTTCCTTCGATATCGTTGAAATCGCCGGCAACGATGGCGTTGAAATTGGGATCCGTGTCCACGAGGGCTCCTACGGCAACTTCGCGAGCTTGCATCGTGCGTGCGGCAGACTCGAATACCTCGAAATGCACGCTCGTCAGATGCACATTCGACCATTCCATTGGCAGAGTCGCGGATGTGGCGACGCGACGCAATGAACCTTGAACGGCGAGGGGCCATTCGCGGGGACTTGACAATGCGCCTTTGACGAGCAGCCCTACGCCTTCGTCGGCTTGATCTGGCGTGCCTTCCCACGCGATATGAGCGAAAGTCCACGTGGAAGACCACGAAGTCATGGTTGCTTTTTCAAGGGCGGCACGTAATTCATCAAGCGCATTTTCCCCAGGGCGTTGACAGGCTTCTTGCAGGGCAATGGCCGACACGTCGCGACTCGAGACGAGTGCCGCAATGGCTGCAAAACGATCGGCGTTTGTCGTGTAAACCGTGCCATCGAGGCGTAAACAATGCAGATTGAGCGACAACAAGGATACCGAAGAGGGACCTGACATGCCCGAAGAAGACGAAGAAGACGAAGAAGAAGCGGCGGAAGAAGAAGACGAGGCAGCGGAGCTACTCGAATTCGAAGACGAGCTGGAAGACGCAACTTCACCGCCCGCGCCATCGGATGTATTCGCGGGCGCGCTTGCTGCACATGCGCCCGCGAGAACGAGACTTCCTAGAGCAAGCGGCATTCGTAACGTGAACACATTCATGAAATCCCTCGCAAAACGCTATAAATCAATGACCGCGGCTGGGTTTGTCGGGTCATAACTGAGCGTACAAATGCTCGCGTTGACGAAGCGAGTTTTTCCGAGGACCAACTGGCCATGACCTTCGTGAATGTGCCCAAAAACATGCAGCCGCGGACCAATCCGGTCGACGACTTCGCGTAAATCCGCACAACCGACGGGTTCTCCGGAAAATGTACGATCGAGAATGCCCATGGGGGGACCGTGGGTAATCAATACGTCGGTGTTTTCGGGAATGAGGTCCCATTTCGCGCGTAGTGCGGGGCCGCGAGGCAAATTGAAGGCCCAATCGAGAAACCACGGTTGCCAAGGCGAACCCCAAAACTTGAGCCCTTCGATTTCAACGCCACTGTCGAACAAATAATGACAGTCCGTGAAAATCTCTTTTCCGAGTTCTGGTTCGAGTTCCAAGCAACGATCATGGTTGCCCGCGATGACGACTTTGTGGCGATGAGGCAACGCGCGGAAAAACTGGGCAAATGCTAGGGCTTGATTACGCGTACCGTGTCCGCAAAAGTCACCCGCGTGAATGAGGACATCGCCTTCCGGAATGACGATCCGGTCGTGCATTCGGTGGGTATCGCTGAGAAGAACGAGCCGCATCGGCCCAGACTACACGCAGGTTTTGGGAAAAGGCAACGACATTGGTTCGTCGCGGTCATTGGCGACCGGAAGCTTGGTCGGCGTTGGCCACAATGCGGGAGCTGCGATGCCAGGCAAGCAAATACCCCAAAATGGCCAGGTTCATGGTGAAGATGGCAATTTCGGCAAGATATCCAGGTAGTTGCGAGAGGACGCCAATCCCGCCGATGGTCGCCGCTAGCGTTGCCCAGCTCGCATCGACTCGGGGAACGAGGACCAGTGTTCCCAAGGCAACTCCCGTGGTGGCAATGAACATATCGCGCACGACGACGATTTCCGGCGGCTCGTGGAGCAAAATGCCCACACCGCGGCTCGCCGTGACGAGTAACCCCATGATGAGCAGAAATACGATTCGTGTCCGATGAAATGGATTGCGAAAGAGTGTCGTGCGAAAAATATACGCAGTTCCCGCGGCGACGGTTGTCAGCATCATTGCCGAGACAAACATCGCCTTCATGACGGTTGGACCGACGAAAATTTCATCGGGAGCCACTACCCAAAGGCCCATGGCAAAAACAAGAAATCCTGCAAAAAGCAAACGTTGTCGCGCCTGACCCGATGGATCGGCATGCGGAGCGACTTCGAGATGCTGCAGAAGTTCATTCATGTCAGCGAATCGGGCGTCCCGGTTCTGCGACAAACCGCGCACCAAGGCTTCCGTCACGCGCGGCGGAAGATCATCCCGCGCTCGCGGTTTGCTCAGCGTTTGCGCCAATCCGGGGAGTCCCTTTTTCGCTGTGTTTTCCGCCTTCGGAAGCTCTTTGTAAAGTGCTTCGTAAAGCGCCACGCAAAAGCTGAATTGGTCCGTGCGTGCATCCAGCGACTCGCCCGTGAATTGTTCAGGCGACATATACGCGGGCGTGCCGGCAAACGCGCCTGCATCCGTGTGCGAGGCTTTTACGATGTTGGCCACGGGATTTGTCGACGCGGAGTTCCCCATTTCCGCGGCGTTTACCCGCGCCAAACCAAAATCGAGAATTCGCACCCGCCCCTGACGACTGATCATTGCATTGTGGGGTTTGAAATCGCGATGCACCATGCCTGCGGTGTGTACAGCAGCCAATCCACGGCCTGCTTGCACATACGCTTGCAGGATTTCTTCAACCGTTCGAGGAGCTTCGTCTTGCCAAGTCCGGAGAGTTTTTCCGTCGATATGTTCCATGACGACAAACACGTCGCCATTGACCTGTCCAACTTCGTGTACGGCAACGACGTTGGGGTGCGACAAACGCGCGAGGGCTTGAGCTTCGCGCAGGGTTCGTTTTTGAATTTCTTCGGGCGCATATGCGGCATGCAGCACTTTGATCGCCACTTTGCGATCGAGTTGCTCGTCATAACCCGAATAAACTTCGCCCATACCGCCTTCACCAAGCTTGCGCAGCAGCAAGAATCGGCCAATGGTCGCGGCGCCCTCGAGCCGACTTCCCTTGAATGGCGAGGGGCGAGCCCCTGGTGACGCCAATTCGGCAGCCGACGGCGCGGCCGTCGTGCCGGCAATTGGGTCAGTCGATACGGTTATCGCGTTGACGCGTTCTTCTATGTCTGCGGAATCGTCAACGCCCCTCATCGAAAATCGAGGCTAGCAGTCCACTTACGGAAAAGCCATCAGATTTCCGTTCGCTTTATGTGCTCAGAATTGAGACTCGATCTGAATCAGCCGCTCGTCGAAGTCCATTTTTCGCGCCGGTTTTGCGGGGCTCGGCGCCGGTGCGTGCATTTGTTTGCGCCGCACGTCGAAAATGAGCGTCGGCGGGTACTCGACTTGATACGAAATGCGAAATTCCCGGGTTTCTCGCGGTTCGAGCGTAATCGTCCAGCGCACGATGCCCTTCGTGTCGACCTTTTCATTGGGGGCGATCTTGACATTGCTGACGCGAATCTCCGTGTTTTCCGAGACCGGAATTCGTTCCGCCAAAACCATCGTCACTTTACGATCGGATAAGTTTTGCGCTTTGCTCACGAACGAAAGCTGCATGCGATTGCGTTCTTTACGCGAAAGCGAGCTTTGATGTTTGTCGAGTTCCCGCGTGAGTTTGACTTGGTCCGCAACGCTGAAGAAAACACTGAAGTCTTCATCTTTCGCAACGAAATCGATATCCGTCATGCCCAAGAATGCGCCGTCCTGATAACGCGCCACATTGCCCGGCAAAAGCGGTTGCAACGTCTTGTTGTTCAAGTCGAGCGTGACCGCAGCATTGAGTGATTCTTCGGGGGCGGCAATGATCTGGCGTTTCGACTTGATCTTGCTAGTGCCGAGGCGCAAGCGGATGGACCGACCGTCCGAACGAACGATTGCGGGGTCTTTCGACGTGAAATGCGCAGTCGTTCCACGTGTCTGCAATCCTTGAAAAATGGCCACCGTTTTGCTTTGCGTGCGTTCGAGCATTGCCAAATTATCCGTATAGGATTGCTCGAACCGTTCCATTTCGGTGATCTTCTGCGACGACGCTTGGTTCATCTTGTTCCAATGAAGGTTTTGCTCTTCGAACTTCTTCTGCGCGCTACTGAACGAAGTGACTTGTCGCGTGATGCTGCGGCTCGATTCTTGGGTTTTCCCAAGTGCAAGCATTTCGAGTTCGGGAATTTTTTCGCTGTCCGATGATGATTGCGTCGAAAAAGACATCTCCGCGTGCGTCCAGTCTTCCCCCGTCGTCTGGGTAACCACGGCAAATGAACTGAGCTCGACATTATCGGGATCATTCGTATTCGACCGAAGCTCGTGCATGGGCTCCCATGTAGCGCCAGGCGTTGCATACGTGAGCGTCAAGTTGGCATTACCAGCCGCACTTCCTTGAATCGCTACCGAAACGGTCGTTTCTTCGAGTTTTGTCAGGCGCTTCAATTCTTCGAGATTGCGCGCACTCGCCTCGACGTCTGGAGCGAGTTGTTCACGTTCGAATTGCACATTGCGTTTGGCTGCCGCAGTTTTTCGGAGCGTATCGGTGACGAAATCGACGACCTGGCCGTACGTATCGACCTTGATATCGTGCATGACGGCGTCTTTGGAGAGTTTGTCCGTGGAAAAGATGCGAATTGATTCCACGTGCGTATGCTGGGTGTTCAAAATCGCGAGTTCGTCGTCGAGGGCTTGGAACCTTTGAAGCAATTGCTTGTGCTTGAGTTCGACTTTACGGAATCCTTCGTCGCTCGAACGGGCCAAAAATCGGCGCTCGACGGTCACGTCGATGATTTTGCCGGTACTCGTCGCGGCGCGTACGGAACCTTCGTCGACCCAACCGGGCAATTTCGTAAATCGAATGATCGTGGGCTCGGACGTGATGCTCACGGCTGCTTCGCGGGTCACGAGCGCGCGATCCGAATACACGGTTACTTTGGTAATGCGTGATGGTATGCCCTTTTCAGCGGGATCTTCGGGTTTGTCGGCGACCGTTGCGGCGAGTGAAAACACCGCGGGTGTGGAACTGATGGGCGGCGCTGTTTGCGGCTTTGTATTGGCTGCGGCGGCAGTACATCCGGCGGAGGCGGTGAGGGCGAACAGGACGACGACGAGTTTCGGATCGACGAGTGTTTTCATGCGGCAACCCCAATGTACGGGCGAAGGGGGCGAAAGATCTAGACGTTGTTTGCTCGTGCTGCTTTTGTGTCTAGTGGGCGCGTTTTGTGGTCATGCCGGGGTGCTTGATGTTGTGTACTCATACCGCATCGTTGGCGTTGCCATTGGAATGATTGCCATGCCCGCTGGCGCAATCTTCGGTGGCCCATGAGGAGCAGGACGTAGGTCTCCAGGTCGTAAAGTGCGGACGTTGCTATCACGTAGCCAGAGTCGATATCTAGCGATGACCAGGCTTGCCGAATCGCGTGATCCGAGTAAACTAGAATCTGCTATGCCCGTCATCCACATCGAAGCGCAGATCTCGGCGGAAGAACTCGTGGCTGCGGCCGGGCAGCTCGGGCTGACGGATATCGATCAGTTGGTCGACAAGTTACTTGCGCTTCGTGCGCAGCGACGCGCACCAAGTTTGTCCGCGGAAGAATCCGCACTGCTCGAGCAAATCAACAAAGGCATTCCTGAGGTTATGCGCGATCGATATGAGGCTCTGGTCGAACGCCGACGCGCCAACGAGCTGAGCGACGAAGAACGCGCGGAATTGTATGAGTTAACGGACTCTATCGAAATGGCGGATGCCGAGCGATTGACGCACTTGACGCGTTTAGCGCGTGTGCGCGGTGTTGGTCTTGACGTACTTTTGAAAGATCTCGGAATTCAATCACCCCGATATGTCTGAAACACGTATCTCGGTGGCTTTGAAGCGGACGGTCGCGAATCGAGCGCGCGACTGTTGCGAATACTGTTGTAGTCAGGCACGCGTGGCGACGACAGCCTTTTCGATCGAGCATGTAAAGTCGAAGCCCGGGACCCGATATCAGGTGAGTGGGCTCCACTTTACCACCCGCGTCGGGATACTTGGCGCATCCATTTCGCATGGAGCAATGATTTCACGCAAATGATTGGTCTTACGGCGACTGGTAGGGCAACGATCGAGGCGCTGCATTTGAATCGTAGGGGGGTCGTGGCTTTGCGCAAGATTCTTTTCGCGATCGGCGAGCATCCGCTCCCTCACGAAAAATAAAAAATCACGCCAACAACCTCGCCAACACTCCATTCACCACCGCAGGATCCGCGCTGCCTTTCGTCTGCTTCATGATTTGCCCGACGAAAAAACCAAGCAATGCCGTTTTCCCCGCGCGATAAGCAGCCACCTGCTTTGGATTCGCTTCCAATACCGATTTCGCAATCGCTTCAATCGCCGATTCGTCCCCGATGACCGCCATGCCCCGCTCGCGCACCACATCATCGGGCGCCCGATCCGTATTCGCCACCGCCGCATACAATTCTTTCGCTTGCTTGCCGCTGATCGTTCCTGCGTCCACCAAACGCAATATCTCGGTCACCTGAAATGGCGTCACCGGAAATCGCGCGTCGAGGCCCGAAGTGGTTACATCGCGTAAAACTTCGCTTTGCACGAAATTCGATAACTTGAGCGCGTCCGCATAAAGCCCGCGCGCTTCGTCGAAAAACTTCGTAATGCCTGGATGCCCCGACAAAACCCCGGCCGCATACGGCGTCAAACCCAATTGCTCGACCCATACACGCCGCTTTTCCGCAGGCAATGGAGGCAAAACGCGCCGAATGTCAGCCACGTACGCGTCGCTCAAATCGAGCGGCGGCAAATCAGGCTCGGGGAAATACCGATAATCCGATTCAGTCTCTTTGTCCCGCAAAACGTATGACTCTTTTTTCTCCGCATTGTAGCCGCGCGTTTGCTGCCGAATACGCTCCCCGCGCTCCAAGAGATTGATCTGTCGCCGCGCTTCCCCATCGATGGCTTCGGCCACGAATCGAAATGAATTGATATTTTTCAATTCGACCCGCGTTCCCAGTTTTTCCGTGCCCACTTTGCGCACCGAAACGTTCGCGTCGCACCGAAAACTACCTTGTTCCAAATTCCCGTCGTTCACCCCCATGAACATCAAGATTTCATGCAATCGCTTCAGATATTCGGCCGCTTCCGCCCCCGAACGTAAATCCGGATCACTCACGATTTCAATGAGCGGCGTCCCCGCACGATTCAAATCGACGACCGATTCTCCCGCAATCCCATGATTGCTCTTACCTGCGTCTTCTTCGATGTGAATACGTCGAATTCGCACCTGCGTGGTTCGACCGCCGACCTCGATGTCGAGACTCCCATCCAAACAAATAGGCAAGTCGTATTGGGTGATTTGATACCCTTTCGGCAAATCCGGATAAAAATAGTTTTTGCGCGAAAATACGCTGCGATTTTGAATTTTGCAGCCGAGAGCCAAGCCCGCCATCGTCGCCAAACGCGCGACCTCGGCGTTCAAAACCGGCAACGCGCCTGGTAGTCCAAGACAAACCGGACAACAATGCGTATTGGGCGGATCGCCAAAGCTCGTGGCACACCCGCAAAACGCCTTTGTCTGCGTCAAAAGCTGCGCGTGAACTTCGAGCCCGATGACCGACTCGTAGGACGTCAAAGCATTCATCGGGCTGAAGATGACCGGAAGTGGCTCAGTGTTCCATGTGGTCTCGAGAGAGACCCGGATGCGTGGGATCGCCAGGCTCGTGGCGCGGATTGGCCGTACTTCGGCTGCCGTCACGACCGGTGAACTCCATCAAGAGATCCTTGCGATAGATGAACTGGTCGCGCGAATCGTACGGCACTGCGTGTACGCCCGTATCCATGCGAATCGCATCGCAGGGACACGCTTCGACGCAGAATCCGCAGAAGATGCAGCGCAATTCATCAATGACGAACGTCTTCGGGAAACGCTCGTACCCACGCTTGGTATCACCCTCGGAATACTCTGCCGCTTCAATGTGGATGCATTGGGCTGGACACGCCGTCGAGCAACACAAACACGCTACGCACCGCGGCGAACCGTCGTCGCGAAGCGTCAAACGATGCACCCCGCGAAAGCGCTCGGGGTAGGGACGACGCTCTTCCGGATAACAGATCGTCGTGACGCCTTCTTCGAGCGCTTCGAGGACCGGATCGGGCTTTTGTCCGAGCACCATCTCCTTCGTGTTCTTGAAGAAGTGGCGCATCGAGATCGCCATGCCTCGGAAAAACTCCGGAAAATACGCCTGAATTTCGGCAGTTCGTCGGGGCCGCGGGATGGCTTTGCCCGCAATGGGCGCGCCAGCTGGTTTGGTCCACGTGGTTTGAGCAGTGCGCTTGGCCATGTTTCGATCCTCTGGTTGAACAGTTGGGGCTTCGGGTCGCCTTTGGCGCCTTTCGCCCCAAGCCCCTATGCCTGACGCGGCTCGGCTTTGACTCCACCCATCGCGGCCGCAAAACGCGCAGCCGACGACGCGAGGAACTTCTTGCGCTCGACAGGTTCGAGCAACCCGACGACAAGAGCGACAAACCCAACCAAGGTCAGCAATGCAACGAGACCTTGCGTCAGATCAGCGCCGAGCTTGAGCCACGAAGCAGCAGCAGGTCCGGCGCTACGCACGGCCATGATGAGGACTGCCGTCACCATCATGTTGGCAATCGCGAGCGGCAGAAGCTTCGTCCAACCAAGCTTCATGAGTTGGTCATAACGGAACCGCGGAAGCGTCCAGCGGAAGAAGACCTGCAACCAGGTCATCAACACGACCTTGCCGAAGAAGCCGAGCACCGAGATCACGCTGACCGCGAGGTGGGTCATCTTGTACGTGAAGAAAACGTGGTCCCCGAAGGCGATCGTCATGCCATCGGGATGCATGAAAGGCAGCGAGTAACCGCCGAAGAAGAGGGCGACGAGGAGCGCGCTGGCGAAGCACATTTCGAGGTACTCGCCGACCATGAACATGCCCCACTTGAAACCGGAGTACTCGAGGAAGTAACCGGCGACGATTTCGCTCTCGCCTTCGGGTTGGTCGAACGGAACGCGTTTCGTTTCCGCACAAAGGGCCGTGAGGAAGAGCAAGAAGCCGATGGGTTGCACGAAGATGCCCCAGGCATTTTGACCCTGCCAAACCGCCATGTCGCCCATGCGCACGCTGCCGTACACGATGAACAAACCAACGAGCGCGAGACCCATCGCGACTTCGTACGAAACCATCTGGCTGCATGCGCGAAGTCCGCCGAGCAGCGCGAACTTGTTGTCGCTGGCCCAGCCGGCAATCGCAGCACCAATGATGCCCGTGCTCGCCATCGCGAACACGTACAGGATGCCC
>DAOMZH010000148.1:0-15701 GCA_035437985.1 Polyangium sp. (in: bacteria)
CCTTCTCCTGCATCACTCCCGCCTGGTTCTTCCGTGCCTCTTGGTGCCCCAGATGCTTCGTGGACCGTGCCAGAAGAGCTTGCAGGCAAGGCTCTCGACGGTGTCGTCCGGGCCCTTGCCGATGTGCCGTGGTCGCTCGCGCGACGTTGGATCGAGTCAGGCAAGATCGCGGTGAACGGATCGCCTTGGAGTGATGGCACGCGGCACGTGCGCGCGGGCTCCGTGATCACTCGCCATCCTCGCGCGCCCTCCGCAAAGGCTGTGCGGGTGGCCGAAGCGCGCGACGAACTCATCGAATACGTCGATGCCTCGGTCGTCGTCGTTCGAAAACCACCGGGCATTTCCACCGTGCCTTTTGGTGATGAATCACCTGCCGATCGCGAACGTACGCTCGATGCGATCGTGCGCGACGTGCTCGCCAAAAAAGATCACATCCGTGGTCGCGCGCCCCTCGGCGTCGTGCAACGTCTCGACAAAGCAACGAGTGGCTTGCTCGTGTTTTCCCGATCGTTTGCCGCGAAAAAACACCTCGGTCAGCAGCTGCGGGATCATTCGATGCGCCGCATGTACCTCGCCATCGCGCACGGGAATGTTCCGAAAAAAACCTTCCGATCCCGACTCATCGACAACCGTGGTGATGGGCTTCGTGGTTCGTTACGTGAAGACGAACGGGTTGTAGAAGGACAAATCGCGGTCACGCATGTCGAACCCATCGAACGTCTCGATGGCGCAACGCTCGTTGCATGCCGCTTGGAAACAGGACGCACGCATCAGATCCGGATTCACTTGTCCGAAGCTGGACATCCGCTCGTGGGTGAAACTGTGTACGTCCGCAACTTCGCCGGCCCGCTCATCAAGGCCCCGCGACTCATGCTTCACGCCAAGGAACTCGGCTTCGTCCATCCCCGCACCAATGAAGTCATGGTGTTCCAACAAGAACCCCCAGGAGACTTCATGTCGGTGCTCGAGCAACTGCGTTCGTTATGAAGAACGTTTGTTGGCGTTGAGCGCTTCGCCGATTGCCGTTGCCGTTGCATCGACGAGCGGCAAGACCTTCGCGTAATCCATCCGGGTTGGTCCAAGAACACCCACGGTGCCCGCAACCCGACCACCTTCGATATAAGGCGCCACCACCAAGCTCAGATCCCCGCCGCCGATATCACCGGCTTCACTTCCGACAAACACCGTGACCGCACCTGCGGCAATGACCTTGTCGAGCAGCTCGAGCAGGTCGGCACGATCGGAAAATGTGCGGACGAGTTTTTTGAGCCGTGTGGGATCGGCGTATTCGGGCAAGTCGAGAAGCCGACCTTGTCCTTCGATCACCACATCATTTCCACCCTGCACATCTGCGGTGGCACGACTTCCGAGTTCGAAAGCTCGACGGCGCAGTGTGTCGAGAGCAACCCGTTCGTCCGTGAGCCTACGGGCAAACAAGTCGCGCACTTCGCCAAGGGACCGACCTTCGATCACGTCGGCGAGCAAGTTGTGAATGCGCGTGAGCTCCGATTCGCCTGGAGACTCTTCGACCGAGACGAATCGATTTTCGACGGAGCCATCCGCGAAGACGAGAACCGCGAGCAATTGTTTTGGACGCGTAGGAATGAAGCGAAGCTGCGAGAGCGCGCGGAGTTCTTTACGCGGAGCGGCAACGACGGCGGCCGTTCCGGACAATTCGGAAAGATACCGTCCGGCTTCACGCATCGGATCATTGGCGACGGCGTAGATTTCACTGAAGCGTTTGCCGAGGCGGGCTTGTTCTTCCGGGGCGAGCGCGCGGGCTTGCACCAGTGTGTCCACGAAGAGCCGCAAGGCTCGATCCGTGGGAACTCGGCCGGCTGATGTATGCGGCTGTCGCAAGTAACCGGCTTCTTCCAGGTCTGCGAGAACGTTGCGCACAGAAGCCGCGGAAAGATCGAGGCCGTATTTCTTGGCCAAAGTTCGACTTCCAACGGCCGTGCCGGTCGAAATGAACTCGGTCACGACCGCGAGGAGAATTTTCCGCGAGCGGTTCGTCAGGTCACTCATGGGTGCGTCCCTGCCGGTCTATGTGTACTACCTCCGCCCACCTCAGTTTGTATGCCAATCGGGCACGCGGGTCAAATCCGTCCACGGTCTCTCTGTTGAAGAGGAAGGATTCGAGGTGGTTGGCACCTTTCCCCAAGGTGGTTGGCACCTTTCCCCAAGGTGGTTGGCACCTTTGATCCAAAAGGCTGGGTTTCGTCGTAGCTTTGCGGCACACGGCCCGTCTTACTTCGCTATGGTGATCCCCGTGCTTCGACGTCCCAGCCGCTCTCGGCCCGCATATCCCGCGGGTGCGTTTTTGATCCTGCTCGTGCTCGCGTTTTCGTTCGTGATTGCCGGTTGCCCATGCACCGAGACAGTTGTGAACAACAACCCGCAACTCCGTTGGTGGCTTTTCTCGAATTTCGGGGCGAGTCGAATTTGCCCGGAGATGCTCAAAGTTGGGGTGCCGCTGAAACTCGATTCGCGGTCGGCCTCGATTGGGCGTTTCTTTCCGACGACCTGCAGTCACACGGTCGACGATGCAGCGCAAAATGTGATCCTTTCGTTCGCGGGGACGGGGTACGGCTTCATCGCTCCGGCGAAGCGAATCGGATTTTCGTGTAATGCCACGATCGCGTTGCGGCCTGATTTCCAGCTCTCGGGCGATGACATCTACGTCTACGGAAAACTGGATCGGCACATCACGGGTCCTGATTTCCGCTTGGGCTACATCGAAAACGCTGCGTTCAACATCGCGTCGAACATTCCGCCCTTCGGCAACATCGCCAATTTCCTCGGCAACCAAGTTCTCACCAGCGAACTCACGCGCGGCTTCACCGTCGTTGCCAATGAAGAACGTGGCAATGACTTTGCGTTGGGCATCCTGCTGCCTCCCGCGCGTCCGGTAAAACCCTACCGAGTTCTCAACAACGAGCGTTTCACGTTTGCGAACGAGACGATCGATGTGCACGGAAATCAACGGGATTACCTCGGTCCGTTCGAAGTATCGTCGGGACAATCCTTGTACATGACCATGGGTTTGCAGGGACCAAGCGTCGACGTGATGATCGTGGACAAACGCACGGGCGATTCGTGGCGCGAGATGTACCAAACCGGAGTTCCCCTCGCGGGTCCGCCAGGTCCTGTCGCGGGAGGCGGACCTCTCAACCAAGGTCCCTCGTCGACGCAGCGTTATGTCCTCGCTCCTGGACTTTATTACGTCGTCATCGACAACACGCCGTTTGCAGGGCTCGTCGCTCCGCCGACCCAGCCCCTCAATCCCATCTACGATCCCATCGCGCGGATCAGCTACGTGGCTCAGGTCGGCCAGTAACGCGTAACGCGTCAGGCGCGTGAGTTTCAAATTCCAAACGTTACCTCAAGACGAACCCGACGCAGAGCACTTCGCGCACGTCCCGTACATCTCGTGCTTGTGCGACGTCACGTGAAAGCCGTAACGAGCAGCGATTTCATCTTGTAACGATTCGATACGCGGCTCTTCGAACTCGATGATCGTTCCGCACGAGACGCAGATGAGATGGTCGTGATGCGCGGATGCATCATCGGCCAATTCGTACCGACTCAAACCATCTCCAAAGCGTCGTTCCGAGGCAACTCCACATTCCGCGAGCAGCTTGAGCGTGCGGTAAACGGTCGCGTAACCGATGCCTTTGTCACGCGTTCGAACTTCGCTGAGCAAATCTTCGATGGTCGTGTGCGAAGCGATCTCGAAGAACGTATCGACGATGAGACGTCGTTGCGCCGTCGAACGCAGGCCCTTCTTCAGCATGTAGCTTTGCAGCCGCGCCCGCAGACGATCGATGGCGACTTTGTCTTCCGTCACGATGACGTTCCTCCCGCTTGTGCCCAAGTTGAACCTCCTGGGTTTCAGGTCGCCTTTGACGCCCTACGCCCGAACCCCAGTACGCCACGTGACCTTACGTCAGTTATCCCGACAGAGTTTGCCGGCGTCAAGGGGCGGCTTGTTCCTCGCCCAAGGGATTGACCCGGGCTGCAGGAGATTCGCGGGTGCGATGAATCGCACGAACGTGCAAAACCGCCATCGCACTTCCCAGCAGCGACACGAGCGGAGCGTAAGCCGGAGGCAACAAACCAAACGCAACCGCGATGGCTCCAATCAACGCGGGCACGGCCGCAATCGCGAGCCCCACACGCGCGTCCAGGCGTGAACGATGTGCGAGCGCAAGAGCGAGCGACGCATCACGCACGTCATCCGACGCAAGCGCCACAGAAAGATCACCCGACGGTGATGCTGCTGCGTCGAGGGCCACCGCAACCTCCGCAGCACCCAGGGCCGATTCGTCCGTGCTCGTATGACCGAGAACCGCAACCGACATACCCGCATCGACGAGACGACGCACTTCGGCTGCCCGATCGGCAGGAAGAACCTCGGGACGAATGTGATCGACGTCGAGGGATCGCGCGATGGCTTCGCAGGTTTCACGAGCATCACCGGACATGATCACCGGCTCGATTTGCGCATCGATCAGGTGTTGTACCGCGGCACGAGCACCTGGCCGGAATCCATCTTGAAGGCCCAGCATGCCCACGAGACGCGTTCCGACAGCCACGAGCACGACGGTTCGTCCGAGAGCTTCGAGTTCGGAAATGCGTTGTTCCGCAGCGGCGATCGAGATGCGATTTGCGAGCAGCAGCGCGCGACTTCCGACGCACAAGTCTTCACCGGAAGACGCAACGGCCGTCACGCCAAGTCCGGGCATGTGGTGAGCGTTGCGCACGCCGTCTGGCCGGACAGACCGCGTCATGGCTGCGCGAACGATGGCCCGCGCAATGGGATGTTCTTCGCCCCGCTCGGCACCTGCCGCGAGTGACAAGACATCGAACGGTTCGTGTTTGTCGCCGATGGCTTCGAGCTCGGCGAGTTCGGGTTCGCCCAGGAGCAACGTGCCGCGGGCACAGAACACCGCCACGTTGACGGTCGCTGCACGATCCCAAGCGCCTTCGCTCTTGTAAGAAATGCCCCGGCGCTGCGCGAGCAAGATGCCTCGAACGACATGCAAGCTCGCGATGCAGGCGAGAACGACGTTGGCAAATGCGCCGTGTACGCTGATGGCCGTCATCGCGATTTCGATCGCTTTGCGCCCACCGGCGATGAATGCCGAGAGCGCGCCAATGCCCGCGGCAACGAGCGCCCAACGTTCAGCGAGCGCGCGTGAAGCTCGAGCAATCGGAGCGAGCGCATCGGCTCGACGTCGTGGGTCGAGAAGCACGCGGGCAAACGCGCGGTCGTTCCCGACAAACGTACACCGGCCCCGAAGTCGACCCCGCACGACCGTGGCGCCAGCGACGACCGGATCACCAGGTCGTTTGCGCACGGGTGTGGTCGCCCCGAGCCACGGATACACATCGATGTCGCCCGCCGTCACGATGACGTCGACCGGAACGACTTCTCCACGCTCGACGAGGATCTGTTCACCAGGACGAATGTCGAAGACCTTTTGTTTGATCTCCGTTGCCGCGTTGTCATCAGGCGCGTGCCGTCCAGGAACGGTCAACGACATCGCCACGTACGCACGTTCGGCTGCACTATCGCGTCGCGCGCTCTCGAGCAGCCACGCACCGATCGACGTCGTCGTCACGATGATGCCGGCAAGCGATGCGGCTTCGGAAGCGAGTGCGCGATCGGGTTGCAACGCACTCCATGACGCAACGACGAGCGACACGATCGATGTACCCAAGAGCGGCGCTGGATGTGGATCCGAAGGCTCGCGCCCCGTCGTTGCGGCTCGTCCCACGAGCATGCCTGCGCCCACGCCGGCGAGCACGATGCGCGCCGCGATGACGAGCAGCGTATTTCCCGCCAAACCAAGCACCACCGCGAGCACTCCCGCGATGATGGCGATGACGAGCAGCAGTGCACCGATGTCTTGATGCTCCAGTGTGTCGAGCTTGGCAGGCTCTTCGGTCAGGATCGGTCGACCAATCGGTTCGACGAGCGTGCGGTCGTCTCCGAGGGCTGGAGGTTTGGGCAGTGTCGATTCGAGTGACGCGGGTTCGTGAAACGGAACGATAGGTGCGTCGAGACCAACACGCATCACGGCGGGTTCGACCGGGCTCACACTGCGTTGCGAGAACACTCCGAGCGGTGTGGGCGAACGATGTTCGATGGGTTCACCAGGACGTTCACCGAGGAACGTCGCGCGACAAACCCTACGATCGCAAAAGAAATGGAACTTGTTGTCGAAGATGGCGACGTGGCCGGCTCGTAGCGGATCGAGCAGCTTGCTACATCCGGAACAAGGAACGGGATCTGCAACAGGGCCGACGGGTCGCAAAAGCGATGCCTCAGCGTGCGGAACGGCGCGGTGCCGTCAGCAGGGAAGGGGCATGGCCAAATCCAGGACCCATCGCGGCCCATTCGAGAAGCGCTTTGCTCGTGTGCAAACGAGCTTCCACCGCTTCCCACACGAAACTGCGCGGTCCTTCGAGCACGTCCGCTTCGATCTCTTCACCGCGATGCGCGGGCAAACAGTGCAACACCACCACCTCTGGCGAAGCGAGAGCCACGAGATTCGCGTCCACCTTGTACGGCGTCAGAGCTGCCAAGCGCGCAGCTCGTTCCTTCTCTTGGCCCATGCTGATCCACACGTCCGTCGCCAAGACATCTGCACCTCGAGCGGCGAGTAGCGGATCGGTCGTGACCGTAATTTTTCCACCACGCGCTGTCGCTTTCGCAACTTCGTCATCTGGTGGAGCAAACGCCGGTGGTGTCGCGAGCACCATGTCCAGTTTGAGCAGTCCTGCAGCTTCGATCCACGATCGCGCCACGTTGCTCGCATCGCCCACCCACGCGATGCGCAGCCCTGACAAACTTCCGCGGGCTTGCTTCACCGTCAGCAGATCCGCCAGCACCTGCATCGGATGCGCGTCGTCTGTGAGCGCATTGAGCACCGGCACCACGCACGCTTGGGCCATCGCGAGGAACCGCGCCGTCGTGTTTGTCCGGTACGTCACTGCCGATACCATGCGGCCCAGCACGCGCGCCGTGTCTTCCGTCGGTTCACCTCGACCCATCTGCGACGAGTCCGGCGTCACGATGATCGGATGCCCTCCGAGCTCGAACGTGGCGACTTCGAGCGACAAACGCGTTCGGGTCGAAGGTTTGTCAAAGAGCAACGCCGTTGCATGTCCGGCGAGAGGCTTGGGGTGTTCCGGGGTGCCACGAACGCGCGCGAAAAAAGCCGACCGTTCGATCATCGGCAGAAGTCCGCCTTCGCCCAGATCCGCAAGACAAGCAAAGTCACGTTTCATGATGCAGCCACCTCGGCAATCGCTGCATCGGTCATCGCCAATCCTTCGTCGATCTCTTGTTCCTTCACGACGAGTGGCGGCGTGAAGCGCAGCGTGTTTGTCCCGGCCACCGTAAGCAACAAACCTCGTGTCCGCACCTTCGCGAGAACCGTACGTCCATCCATGCCCGGCGCGAGACACAATCCTTGCAACAGACCTCGGCCCCGTTGTCCCGCACAAACCGTCGGGTATTTCGCCGCGATCGCCGACAAACCATCCGCCAAACGTTGGCCTTTCTTCGCGGCTCCATCGATGAGTTTTTCTTCGTCGAGAACCGCAAGAACCGTTCGAGCTGCAGCCGATGCGAGCGCATTGCCGCCAAACGTCGAACCGTGTGTTCCTGGCGCCAACGTGCTTTGCAAATACTCCTTCACGAGCAACGCGCCGACGGGAAAACCACCCCCGAGTCCTTTGGCGAGCGCGACGAGATCGCCTTGCACTCCATCGTGTTCCGACCCGAGAAACTTCCCAGTTCGTCCGATGCCTGTTTGCACTTCATCGAGGCACAGCAGGGCTCCGTGTTCATCACAAAGTGCCCGCAAACCAGGCAGAAAATCAGGTGGTGCCGGGATGACTCCGCCTTCGCCTTGCACGGGTTCGACGAAAATTGCGGCAACGTCGGGGCCCATCGCGGCTCGAACAGCATCGAGATCGCCATAAGGCACATGCGTGACGCCTTCGAGAGGTGGCCCGAATCCTTCGCGGTATTTCGGCGTTCCCGTGATGGCGACTGCGCCCATGGTTCGTCCGTGGAAGGAATTGTGAAAGGCGATGATGCGATAACGTTCGGGCTGGTTTTTCGTATAGAACCACCGCCGCGCCAGCTTCAGCATGGCTTCGTTGGCTTCAGCGCCCGAGTTGCAGAAGAAGGCACGGTCCATGCCGGAACGTTTGCAAAGTTCGTCCGCGAGCCGGATGTTCTCGGCGTTGTAGAAGTAGTTCGACACGTGCATCAGCTGCGCGGCCTGATGGGCGATCGCCGCGACCAGACGCGGATGGGCATGCCCCAACGCACACACGGCCACGCCCGCACAAAAGTCCAGGTATCGACGGCCTTCCGTGTCCCAAACCTCGGACCCTCGTCCACGTTCGAGGACGAACGGAGCTTGGCGGTAGTTCCCAACGAGACGAGTTTCACCGAGCTTTTCGAGATCCTCGCGTTCGAGGAGCTCGGCGATGGCGCTCTCTGCGCCATAGGCGGGTGCAGTGTGCATGCGGGCCGATCTACGCTGGCCGTCTGCGCGGCGCAAACATCCGCCTGCGTCTGTCGCCTCGTGCAATCTTCGAAGGGGCGAGCCGTTGCCAGGCGATCTTGGAAGGTTATAGTGCGCCCGCGATGTCCGAGCCTGATACCACCCAGAATTCCGCCCCGAATGGTGAGGCAGCGGCACCTGAAGCTGCCGCCCCGGCAGAAGCCGCGCCCGCCGAACCTACAACTGAAGAGCGCTACGCCAGTGCTCTCGGCGAAGTCGCCAAACTTCGCGATCAATTGCTGCGTACCGCGGCTGACTTCGACAACTTCCGCAAACGAACGCGGCGGGAAGTCGATGATGCCCAAAAACGCGGCAAAGAAAGCGCAGTCAAAGACCTCTTGCCCGTCTTCGACAACTTCGAACGGGCCATCACGCATGCCGAAAGCACCAGCGAAGCCAAGTCGGTCGCCGAAGGCTTGCGTATCGTTTTGAAACAATTCCTCGACACCCTGGAAAAGATGGGCATCCACCGCATCAATGCCGTGGGGCAACCCTTCGATCCCTCGCTGCACGAAGCCATTCAGCACATGGAGTCGGCAGAGCATCCCGCGGGTGTCGTTCTTTACGACGTCCAACCTGGTTATCGCCTCGGCGAGCACCTCATTCGCGCGGCCATGGTCGTCGTATCCAAGGGGTCTCCGTCAGGAACCGCGGCGGCCAACTGACGCCACTGGATACTTACGTTCAGTTCGTCCCAGCACGACGTCGCCCTATGTCGGATCCGTTTTCTTGCGCGGGTTTGATATATCGTCTCACCCATCATGGGTAAGATTGTCGGTATCGACCTCGGCACGACAAACTCGTGTGTTGCCGTCGTCGATGGCGTTGGCGTGACTTCGGCGGCCGAAGTCAAGGTCATCCCTAACGCCGAAGGTGCGCGAACGACTCCCTCTGTCGTGGCATTTGCTGCCAGCGGCGAGCGCATGGTGGGACAAGTTGCACGACGTCAGGCAGTGACGAACGCCCAAGCCACCGTGTACGCGGTCAAACGGCTCATGGGCCGCAAAAGCGCGTCACCCGATGTCGAACGCATGGCGTCATTCGTCCCCTACAAGATTACTCCCGCAGAAAATGGTGACGCTTGGGTCGAACTTCGCGGCAAGGCGTATTCGCCTCCCGAAGTCTCCGCGATGATCCTCGCGCAGATGAAAGAAATCGCCGAACGGTTTCTCGGCGAATCGGTCACCGAAGCTGTCGTCACGGTCCCCGCCTATTTCGATGATGCGCAACGCCAAGCGACGAAAGACGCTGGACGCATCGCTGGTCTCGAAGTCCGCCGCATCATCAACGAGCCTACTGCGGCTGCGCTTGCGTACGGTCTAGACAAACATAGCGCCGAAACGATCGCCGTCTACGACTTGGGGGGAGGCACCTTCGACATCTCCATCCTCGAGATCAGCACGGGCGTATTCAACGTGCGGGCCACAGGTGGCGATACCCATCTGGGCGGAGAAGATTTCGATCAACGCATCATCGACATGCTCGTGGGCGAGTTTCAACTCGAGCACGGCGTGGATCTCCGCAAGGATCGGATGGCGATGCAGCGCCTCAAAGAGGCCGCCGAGAAAGCCAAACACGAACTCAGTTCGTCACTCGAAACCCAAATCAATTTGCCGTTCGTGGCCGTCGGAGCCGCCGGTGGACCCTTGCATCTCGAAAGAGTCCTCGAACGTCCCGAGCTCGAGGCGTTGACGCAGGATCTGCTCAAGCGCACGACGGATGTTTGTTCGGACGTACTTCGCGATGCGGGCATCCAGGCGCAGGATGTTGGTACGGTGGTGCTCGTGGGGGGCATGACGCGGATGCCAGCTGTGCAAGAGGCGGTGAAAAAGCTCTTCGGGCGCGATCCGCACAAGGGGGTCAATCCGGATGAAGTCGTCGCCGTTGGAGCAGCCATTCAAGCCGCGGCGTTATCCGGACAGGGCCAAGACATCCTGTTGCTCGACGTGACGCCATTATCGCTTGGTGTGCAAACGGGTGGCGGCATCATGACCAAGCTCATTCCTCGCAACACGACGATCCCCACATCGAAGAGCGAGATCTTCACCACGAGCATCGACTATCAGAGCTTCGTGCCCATTCACGTTCTGCAGGGCGAGCGCGAAATGGCGGTTGATTGCCAAAGCCTCGCCCGCTTCGAGCTCACCGGGATTCCTCCGGCACCAGCACATGTTCCGCAGATCGAGGTCGTCTTCAACATCGACGAGAACGGGATCTTGAACGTCGAAGCGAAGGATCTCGGAACGCAACGCATGGAGCGCGTCGTCATCAAGCCGACGAGTGGTTTGTCACCAGAGGACGTCGACCGCCTCGTCCAGGAAGCCGATAAACACAAAGACGAGGACGTCAAACGTCGGGATGCAGCCGAACTGCGCAACATGATCGACACGTTGTTGTTCACGACGGATCAATCGGTCGAGGCGTATGGGGAATTGATCGAGCCCAAAATGCGTGCGGGATTGGCGGAAACTGCCGCGCACTTGCGCAAACTCCTCGACGCTGGTGCAGAAACCCCCGTGCTGCGCTCGGCTTATGCCGACCTCGAAACGCTCGTCTTCGTCATGTCCGAGACGCTTTACGGCGGAGCGAAGTCGTAATCGTCAAGTCGTTCGGATCGCGATTTGTTGCGAAATCAAACGAAATTTGTTTGTCCGCGTAATGAATTTTCGTGACAAACCGTGACAAACGTCACGCACCGTCGCCGGCGAGTTTTCGTTCGAGGGCTTCGATGTGCGCGCGCACATGCGGATCCGTGTCGCGTTGGGCTTCGATCTTGCGCACGGCGCTCATCACGGTCGTGTGATCGCGGTTTCCGAAGGCTCTCCCGATTTCCGGGAAAGAGACCTTCAGCCGTTGCTTGCACAAATACATCGCCACATGCCGCGCAAACGCGATGCTCTTGTGGCGATCTTTTGAGGTCAAATCGATCGAACGTAGATGGAAATGATGGCAAACGGCGCGTTGAATGTCTTCGACGCTCATCGTTTGGGCGCGGGGCACAGCTGCCGTGATCTCGGCCCGAGCGAACGCGAGATCCACAGGGCGGTTCGTGAGCGATGATTTTGCGGCGAGGCGAATCAGCGTGCCTTCGAGCTCGCGCACGTTGGATCGAATGACTTGGGCCAGGAAAAGCGCGACATCGTCGGGCAGATCGATCCCTTCGAGCGCGGCCTTGTTGCGCACGATCGCCACCCGCGTCTCGAATTCCGGCGCTTGAATATCGGCCACCAATCCCCAGGAAAAACGTGAAACGAGCCGCTCTTCCATTCGTTCGAGGTTCTGGGGGTACTTGTCGCTGGTGACCACGATCTGTCGATCCTGTCCATGCAGCGCATTAAACGTGTGAAAAAACTCTTCCTGCGTTTGCTCACGTCCCGCCAAGAATTGAATGTCGTCAACGAGGAGCACATCGCAATTGACGCGATACCGAGCACGGAAATCGTCCATGCGATGGTGCTGAATGGCCGTGATGAAGTCGTTCGTGAATCGCTCGGCCGATACGTACGTGATGCGGGCGTTCGGGCGGTCTTCGTAGATGCGATGCGCGATCGCGTGCACGAGATGCGTCTTGCCGAGCCCCGTACCGCCACAAATGAAGAGCGGGTTGTAACGTCGTCCGCCGCCACCTGCCGCAGCAACGGCTGCAGCATGGGCGAGTTGATTCGAGGGGCCAACGACGAACGTTCCAAACGTGTGTTTTGAGTTCAAATCATCGGCGAGGGCCGATTTGCGTGGGGGATTCGGCACGATCGCAACGGTTTGCGGGACGGGATCGCTCGCGGAGGAAATGGAAGATGTCGTCGATGGACGAATCGAAATGGCGCGAGGACGCACAGGCGGCGCGGGTGGAACGTTGGTGATGGGACGTTGGAGATGCTGATCGATCGTCCATGCGACCTGAACGCTCCAACCTGTCGCTTCCCGGATCTTGTCGATGATCGTGGGCAAGAAGTTCGTTTTTATCCACTCGAGGACAAACTCATTTTGCACTCGTAGCGACAGGACGCCGTCCGTAAGGTCGTCGTATTGCACCCCGCCAAACCATTGATCGAATGTCGCGGGAGAAAGCCCGCGGGTGTATTCGACGGCTCGGTCGAAAATCTCTCGTGCGTCGTCAATCGCCATCGTCATTGCTGCCAAAAATTCACTGCGAATCCATCCAACGTGGAATTCAACAAGGGCAAGCCCCAATTTATCCACAACCCGTCATCGAACATCGGTTCGCTATCGTATCGATATCTAAAGGAAATTCCTCCGCTCCCCAATTGATCCTGCATTTGTCCACAACTTGTCCACAGGCTCGCTGTTTTTTCCCGAGGGTGTTCCGGGCAATGATTCAGGGGCCGCTTCGAAAAAAACCACCAGCACACGGGGCTCGTCTTTTTATTCCAGGCACCTTCTCGACGTGGATCTCGTGTGGACACGACCTTCAGATCGCGCCCTCGAACCCAACAACCGAATTTATCCAAATGCCTCGTTACCGCGAAAGCCCTCGATGACTACGCCTGTCCCTTGCTTCATTTGCGGTGATTTTGCACACAAGTTATCGGCAAAGATCCCGAGCCCCTAAGGCTTTGCAGGGGGCGACGGCGAAGACGGAACGGAGGTAGCACCGGGTTGGGTCGGGCGTCCATCCCGAACTGTGAAGTTCGTCGTAACCAATTGAAATTGCGAACATTTTTTATGAATTCCGAGGCTGCATAACGACGTTCGCGCTCGGGCCCGATCGGGCAGCGGCGTGATGACCGCGTCAAGTCTCGATCGATCCGCGTTGGATCTCGCCTGAACGGCAGCGAACAGCGTCCCGAACGACATTGTGGCGTCGTCAAGAGAGAATATTTGTCGATCTTTCCGCGAGTTTGGCGCGTAGACATTTTGGGTCGAAAAGGTCTGGGACGCATTTTCATAAGAAGTTGCCCTTTGCCACGATTTGTGGCTATCCCCCCGTTGATGCGGATCTCGACGACGGCAGGCAGTTTTTGGATCTTCGTCGCGCTGATGGCGGGATCTTCCACGAACGATGCATGGGCTGAGGACAAGAAGCTGGTTCCTTGGCTGGCGTCGGCGAATGGCGAGAATGAAACCCCGCGCAGCTTGGCCATGGGGGGCGCCGTCCGGGCACTTGGCAATGGCACTTCAGCCATTTTCATGAACCCCGCGAACATGACCCTCACGCGCCTCTATCACATCGAGGGGATGGGACAGTTCACGCCCGAAGTAACGCGCGCTTTGGGCACCGCGACAGCCGTCGATTCGATCACGTCGTCGACCCGCATTGCCGGCGCCGCCTCCTTCACCGGAGGGCTCATTGATCCCGACGGTCTCAATCGTCAGTTCACCGATTTTCGATCCGCCCTCGCTTATCCCTTTGGCGATCGTTTTTTCCTCGGCGCCAGTCTTCGTTACCTGCGCATGATCCAGGACGGCATCGGCATCCTCGATAGCAGCAAGACGCAATTCAGCCGAGCATCGGGAGGGCTGCTCGATGCCAGCGGGCAACGCGAACCTTTCGTCGACACGTTCACCTTCGATGCCGGGGCGACCGTTCGTATTGGTCAATCCCTGCACATCGGGATCTCGGGTCAGAACCTGACGCATCCGGGGAACTCGATCCTGCCCACCACCGTCGGCGGAGGCATTGGGTACGGCACGGGAGACTTTTCCATCGAGATCGATGGCGTCGCCGACTTCGACTCCTGGTCCAAGACCTCGGGTCGATTCATGGCCGGTGGCGAATACCTCGTGGCCAACAAAGTCCCTCTGCGTCTCGGGTATCGATATGACCAAGGCGCAGACGTCCACTTCATCTCTGGAGGCCTCGGTTATGTAAGTACCGAGATGGCCGCTGAGTTGGCTGTGCGCCGCACGCTCTCGTCCACGATCAACTCCACGATGATCGGGATCAGCCTGACCTATCACCTCGAATCGAGCACCCTGCTCAACAGCCGTGCGAGCAACGCGTTGTGAGTCGCATCTTTTCGGCTGGCTGCCTTCCGCGTCGACCCGTGCGATACATCGGTTCGCCGTGCTCTGCCTGACTCAACACACTGATCCTCACTGGGCGGACGTTGCCCTCTCCAATCTTCCACGTCTGCTGCAGGACCATGCGCATTGCGAAATGAAAGCCGCCTCGAATGCGCTCTCGCTTGCCGCGCGTTTTCCTGAATACGCCGATGTCGCGCGTGAGCTGGCATTACTCGCTGAAGAAGAGCTGCGTCACTTCCGCGCGGTCCTCGATGAACTGACCCGGCGCGGTCTCTCCCTCGGCAAACCCGAGACCGATATCTATGCGGCCGAGCTGCGCAAACTCGCCCGCGTGGGTCGGTACGGTGCCCCGGAAGATCCTTTGGTCGATCGCTTGCTAGTCGCGGCCATCATCGAAGCTCGATCGTGTGAACGTTTCAAACTCGTGCTCGATGCGTTACGAGTTCGTGGTGACGAACCAGCGCTCGTTGCTTTTTACGAGGACCTGTTTGCCTCGGAAGCCCGGCACTACCGGACGTTCGTCGACCTCGCTGAATCGGTGAAAGGCGATGTCTCCGTCGTGCGTCAACGTCTCGAAGAGATGGCTCGAGCCGAAGGAGAACTCGTTCGACGTTTGGGGCTCCAACCAACCATGCATGGGTGATGTCGATGGATCTCGCACCGCACGACATAGATGCACGTATCGCTCAGGCTGCTGCGGCATGGCGGAGTGCAGTCAGAAAACTTCGCCGTGATCCCGATGCGAGCAGGCGTGGCGTGCTCGAAGGGCATCGAGCCATGGCGACGAGATCGATGTGGGTCGAGCTCGGTGAGCGAGGCGTGAAGGATCCGATCCTCGCGGCTGCGCGAACGTGGGTGTACGCGTTGACGCTCGAGCGGGTGTGTTGGTCGTGGCGCGTGAGCGTTTACGAACGTCTCCATGCGCGAAACATCCTCGTCCCGGATTTGGAACCAGGAAGTTTGTCTTTGCGAACCGTGCTCGATCGCATTCTTTGTGAATCTGAACCTGGTCGTCGTCGTGACTACGCGGTTGCGTTTGAAAACGAAGCAAAGCGGATGCGTAGCGTCGGGATTGTCTTGGCCGAACGTCGAGCCCAAGCGACGACCGAGCTTGGGGCGCGCCAG
>DAOMZH010000149.1:0-15666 GCA_035437985.1 Polyangium sp. (in: bacteria)
CATTCCACAAAACCGGCGCTGCGTATGATAAAAAGAATCGGCGATGACTGCTCAGAATACCCAAACACCACGCCGACATGACCAATAACGCTATGCCCGGAAAAAGTATCTCGACCAAATGAATGGTGAGCGCCCGTTTTTCCCCCTCGAAACCCGGCGCAATCAAATCAATGAGCAGCGGCGTCATCACAATGCCGAGCGCCGCCAATATCGAAGTCACGAGCGCCAACAGCGTCGCGACGACACTGGCCACACGATCCGCTTCCGCATCGTTTTTTTCGCCCAGTAGCTTCGCGTAAACCGGAATCAGCGAGCCCGAAAGAACGCCTTCACCAAAAAGATTCTGCAAAAAGTTGGGAATTTTCTGCGCCGCCCGAAATGCATCAGCCGCCGCCGAATTACCAAAATAATGGGCAAACGCTCGGTCACGCACGAGCCCAGCAATGCGGCTGAGAAATATGCCCGCCGCAACGAATACCGCCCCACTTCGGGATCGTTCAGGCGCGGTATTGGCGGATTCAGTCGGCTCGACGCTGCTCAGAAAGAAGTCCTTTCAAAATCCACCACAATCATCGACCCGCGCAGCATAATCGATCTCGAACCGCAGGCCAAGAGATGCGCCGTCAAACCCGGCCAAACCATTTTTCGTCAGCCCTTCTTCGTCGCCCGCGTTTTTTTCGATACTGTCGGCAAGTCTTCTAATGTTGCCTTTTTCCGCGTCCCCGACTTTTCGGCCGCCGGAGCCTGCGCCCGTTTCGTGGTCCGTTTTGCTCCCGCACGCTTCGGGGTCATCCGCGGCGCCGACTTCGTCCGGGTTCCTCCACGTGGAGCTCGCTGCGCTACAACTCGAGGTTCGGGCACTGATTCCGGGTCCTCGTCCGTTTCGATCACGGGACCATTCCCATTGTAATGCGAGCCAACTTCTGTCGCTGGGCAAGCAACACTGTCCGCAACGAGTGGCGCACCGGCAGCCGCCAAAATGCTGTCGACCTCGGCCACGAACTCCGCCACGTGCATGTCAACCTCGCGCGCATCTTGTTCGGACAGCGGAGTGACCACGACACGCACATGCGCATCATCCGGAAAATCCCACTCGGCCGCACAACCCGTGTGCCTGAGCGTGCGCGCCGCTGCGCCCTCGAGCACACGCGCGAGCTTCGAGCGCAACGATGCATGCACACGACGCTCGAGCGATCGCGTTCGCTCGACGACCGGCAACACGACGGAGCCATGAGCCACGAGGCACATCAGCTCTTCGGCAACCGCTTCTTCGAGTTCGAGACGTACATAGGGAATCATCTCGAGGTCCGGAATGAACATCGCTTCCCGTGTTTCGGTGTCGTAGCAAGATAGTTTGACGCCCAACGAACTCGCTGCACAGTCGAGAGCATCGAGCAGTTGGTCCTCGGAAGCGAGTCGTGCAGCGGTTGCGGCGACGTAACCAAGTGTGTCGATATCGACCAACATCACGTTGGCGCGTCGCTCTGCCGATTCGTCACTGAAGGTTTGCAGGGCGGCTTCGAAAACTTCGCGTTCGACGATGGCGCGATCGGCAAACACGTCTTCGAGATGCTCGGAGGAGAGCAACGTGCGCGCAACGGTCGCTGCTAGAAGTGTGAGGGAATCACGCGTGGATTGACTTGGTTCAGCAGAATGTTCGAGCTCAAAACGTTCGCTGAGGGAGGCGACGAATGGGCTGATGGCATCATCGATGACGCGCACGAGGGCCGAGGTTCCACCACGAACGACGACGATTCGGCCGCGTCCGTGCAGACCTTCGATGATGCGAGTTGCGAGCCTCCGAGCGAGGTTCGGAGCATTCACGATGCCGAGCAGTTTACTCGGATTTCGAGCTGTGGGAGGGCAGTTTAGCCGTCGGTTTCGACGACTTTGACCACGACGTCGCCCACCCGGGCGGGCAGGCGGTTTTTCGCTTCGGACAAACCGCTCGAACGAACGCTTACACGTACGACGAACCCAACGCCGTCTTCACGTTCGACGCCGACGCCGGCGCACCAAGGTTCGTTGCCAATGTCCGTTTTGAGTTGTTCTTTTGCGCGACGTGCCGATCCGACGTCACTCATGACGTACCTCGAAGGTAGGGTTTGGGCCTTGGTGGGTTCGTCCCGCACGCTCGCTGATGTTCTGGGCGAACGGCGAACGTGCAGGACGTGGAGAACCGATCAATCGCCAGTGCCCATGGCAATGACTTTGAATGTGTCGGGAGGCGTGGCCGTTTCGAAGATCGACGCGGAGAACGTCGTGGCCGTTCCGGGATCGAGTTCGTTGCCCGAAACAGAAGCGAAGCCCGTGCCGCAAACCTTGCCGTCCTTGTCGTACAAACCAACGACTGCCGTGATGTGCTTGGCCTTGAACGCGCTCTCGTTCGTGATCTTTCCTTCGAGCTTGTTCGGGGTCCAGCCCTTCTTCGGTGTGAACTTCGTATCGGTGATCTTGAGCTTCGCGGGTTTGCGAAGGCCATACACCTTCATCGGCGTGCTCTCGGTCTTGTAGCTGTCCCAGCTCTTGACCTTCGTTACGAAGAACGAGCAGGGAACACGTTCACCCGGGCCGAGTTCGGACAAAGTGCCCGAGCACGTGCCGCTGTCGATCGCGGTCTTGGAACCATCGTAGAAGGTGAACTTGACGCTCGGATAACTGACGGGTGCCGTGCCGGTGTTTTCGATCTCGGCGACGACTGAAACCATCGAGCTCGCGTTGAACCAACGCACGTCTTTGATGTCGAGCTTGAGGCTGCCATCCGTCGGTGGTTTGAGGTCAAATGGATCGCCGGCGAGTTTGCCCGTGGAGTCGATCGGGAATGCCGAAGCGATCGCGGCCGCAGTTTCTTTGGCTTTCTTTTGCGCCCACCAGCAGCTGAAGCCGATGGCGCCGCACAGGAGGATGAAAATGCCTGCGCAACCAATGCCGATGATCATGCCGACATTGGACTTCTTTTGCGGGGGTCCGCCCATCGGTGCGCCCATGGGAGGGCCGCCGTATCCGCCTTGCTGAGGGCCGCCAAACCCGCCTTGGGGCGGTCCGCCAAACCCACCTTGAGGAGGGCCACCATAACCACCACCACCTTGCGGAGGGCCACCGTAGCCACCGCCGCCAGGTGGTTGTCCACCGCCGCCAAACCCATCAGGTGGAGCACCACCACCGGGAGGACCGCCAAACCCACCAGGAGGAGCTCCGCCAAACCCGCCGGGGGGAGGACCACCACCGCCAGGAGGACCGCCATATCCGCCAGGGGGACCGCCGTAGCCACCAGGAGGAGCTCCGCCGCCAAACCCACCAGGAGGAGCTCCGCCGCCAAACCCGCCAGGAGGGCCGCCGTAGCCACCACCATCCGGGCCTCCCCCGGAAAAACCTGCTCCACCAGGCGGAGGTGCACCGCCCCCCGGAGGATACCCTTGTGCCATCTGCGGCTCGCCGCTTGGTTGCTGCATCATGGCAACGGAGTATGCCGCAAAAGGGGGACCTTTTGGCAACAAACGGATCGCACGGACAATCCCCAATGAAACATTTCAGCCTAGGGCTCGCCTTCGACACCCTTCGCGCAAACCCTGCGGACGTCGAATGACTGCTACGATGTTGCCACCATGAAAGAACGAAACCGGACATCCCGCAGCATCTGGCCGATTCTCGTCGCATTCACGGCCACCATCATGGTCTTGGCCGGCGCCGCATCAGGATGTGGCGGAGCTTCCCAAGCAGACGGTCCCAAAGACCCAAGCACCGAACCCATCGCGACCTACACATCCGAAGGGTTTGGCCAAGCAGAAACTTCCGACGATTCGAGCTACCTCGAAATCCTCTCCGATCCGCCCTCTGACGTGCTCGTCGATGGAAAAGCCGCCGGCAAAACGCCCATCAAAAAGCTCAAGGTCACCCCAGGATCTCACGACGTCACCTTCGATGACGACGTCGGAGGACCACGCACGATGAGCGTCGTCGTGCAACCTGGCGACTTCCAGACCGTCAAAAGCGATCGCCCGATCTCGCTCAAGAGCAAGTAACGAACATCGGTTTGTCTCTACAAATGCTTGCGGGCGATCTCCGCCCACGTCCCTGTCGGTTCGATCTCGAGGTACTTGCGCCAGCAGGGTAGGGCCTTCGCACGCTCACCTGCCTGCTCGTAAGCCATCGCCAAGTTGAAATACGCATCCGCAAAACGCGGATCGCTTTCAATTGCACCTCGAAAAAATGCTACGGCCTCGTACGAATATCCGTGCTCGAGCATCACGTAGCCGAGGTTGTATTGCGCTTCGGGTTGACGACGATCGATCTCGAGAGCGCGACGATAGAGCCCTTCAGCTTCGTCGATGTGCCCGCGGCGAAAACAGATGTTGCCCAGGTTCGTGTACGCAATCGCGAGCCACGGATCGAGCTCGATGGCGCGACGATACAAGTCTTCGGCATCGTTCATCGTGGCGGGGTTTTCATCGAGTTGCGTGCCGCGCACGTAGTGGTCGTACGCGGTCTTGGCGCGATCTCGACCCACCATCGGACGCAACATGCGCACCACATCGTCGCGCAACGTCTTCACGTCGAAGTCGATCAACATCTGTCCGGTGATCGGTTCGAACGTGCCGGTGGAGCTCTTGACGACGACGCCACCGAGTCCATCTGACGAGATCCGTAGTTCTGCCAGCGGACGCGTGACCTTCGGCAACGTGGCGCGCAGGTTCTCGATCGCTTTCGCTACGTCGCGCATACGCACGCGCTTCGCGAGCAGATCGCGCACCGCACGCAGCGCGATGAGATCCGCAAACGTATACGCGCGACGCCCCTTGCGATGACCACTCGGCGACACGATGCCGGCTTTGTCGAGGGCCCGAAGACGCGCAGCATTGAGGTGCAACAGACGCGACACTTCAGCAGCCGAATACACATCCGTCGCAGGCTCGCGCGGCACGGGCGCAGGTTCGAGCGACTCGACAGGATGCGCATCGTTGACCGGAGTCGGAGGACGCGGGGGTTCCGCAACGCGTCCGCCTCCAGGTCCGAACACGACATGAATGACTTTTCCGGCGGCAGATTCGCGACGTTCTTTTTCGTTCATGACGCGGAATAACGACGATCTTGGACAACAGTGCCCATCAGCATGAAGGATCGACAAACACGCTGTTGGTCCAAATGGAACCACGACTCATTTCGAGAAGCGAGTTTAGCGCGAGGTTTGCCCCGAAGCCTGGGCGTGAACCACCGCGACGACATCTACCGTCACCACCACGCCCGCAGAAGATGAACGCACGTCCATCTCTGCAGACACCCGACCCAGTTCACCATGGGCCCTCGAGCGTGCTTCACGCACCGCAATTCGCAACACCCGTAGGCGCAAATGCGGATCGTTCGCCAAAAGTGTCGACAGGTTTTCCACATCCTCATCGGGCACGGATCCGCCGCGAGACTTCACCGTGAGCAGCACGCTCGTGGTGCCGTAATACACAAGTCCTGAAGCTTCGGGCCGGGGCAGCCCTTCGCTCACGATGTCCGCCGTCTCGATGAGCAGCTGTACAGGGCCATCTTCGACAGCCACGAAGTCCACGTTGCGACGACGAACGAAACTTCGAGCAACGGCTTTGGCCAGTCCGGGCCCGGCGCGGGACGATCGGGAGAACGACGACATTGCTCGCAATCGTAGAGATCGATCGCGCTCGAGATCGAAAAAGGTGTCGAGATCGCGATCAAACTTGACTGGATCTCCCGATCCATGCCTTGGAACCGTCCCTCATGAACTTGGCCCACCTCCGGCTCTTTTGCGAAGGTCTGAACGAACGGCACGTTGCAGTTCCAAACCCCACCGCATCGCGAGCAAGTCGTTGGTTGATCGAGGAGCAGGTTCATGAGTTACCAAGGCGTCGAGCGTCGAAAGTTTTTCACGTACGTCACTCGCAACACCGAGTACCACTTTCAAGAAGGCGTCTGCGTAGCTGTTCGTGATCGACGAACCGGACAATTTTTGGGTGCGCACGTGGCCCTTGGAATGCGCCTCGTCGGCGGCGTGAACATGTCGCCCAACGGACTACGTTTGCCCAAGTCCGAGAAACCCGAAGTCGGCGATGCGCTGTGTTTGACGAAGTCGATCGAGTCGAGCCACCAGATCGTCACGAGTCGCGTCGAAGCGATCGAACGTCCATCGAAGTCGACGGTGACGATGTATTCGTGAGTTGGGAAAGACGAACTGCCTCAGATTTGATCAGGGTTTCACTGAGATTTCGGGGGTATGGGGGCAGAGCCGGTTGGGTCAGTCTCTTTGGCGCAGCCAAAGAGATTGTGAGACCCAACGGCGAGCCCCCATCGAAAACAAAGATTCGCGAAGCGCGCTTATTAGCGCGCGAAGCGAGGGCTCGAGTCTGCTTTCCCGTTCAACACAGTCTCACCCGATGTTGCAGAACCCTTCGTAGTCGATGTACGTCGTGATCGTCGGTGCGTCTCCACAAACCGGACACGATTTGTCCCGACGAAGTTTCAACTCGCCAAACTTCATCCGCAAAGAATCATACGTGAGCAGTCGCCCGATCAGCGGAGCGCCTTGACCCAAGATCAACTTGATTGCCTCGGTCGCTTGGAGCGTCCCGACAACCCCCGGCAAAATCCCCAGCACGCCAGCTTCCTGGCAACTCGGCGCGAGGTGCGGCGGAGGCGGCTCGGGGTAGAGGCAACGATAACAAGGACCACCTGCAGCCGGATGGAACGTCGTCACTTGGCCATCGAAACGGAAAATCGATCCGTGCACGACCGGCTTCTTCATCCACACCGACGCATCGTTCACGAGATAGCGGGTAGGGAAGTTGTCGCAACCATCCACGATGACATCGAAGTCCGCAAAGATGCGCTCGACGTTGTTCGCCATGACGCGCTCTTCGAACTTGATGACCTTCACGTCCGGATTGAGATCGCGAATCGTCTTCTCGCCACTCTCGACCTTGGGCATACCCACGCGCGACGTCGCGTGCAGGATCTGCCGCTGCAAGTTCGATGCATCGACCACGTCCGCATCGACCAACCCAATCGTTCCAACACCCGCCGCGGCCAAGTACAACGCCGCCGGTGATCCAAGCCCACCCGCACCAAGCAACAGCACCTTCGCGTTGAGAAGTTTGGTTTGACCAACTTCACCGACTTCGGGGAGGAGCAAGTGTCGCGAATACCGATCACGTTGCGCATCGGTGAGTGACGGCGGCATTTCCACCGGGAACTTGAGGTCTTTCCACCGGACAAACCCCGGGTTCGCGCTTTCTACATTCGTGTATCCCAGCTCGACGAGCGTGCGAGCGGCGAGCACCGATCGCGTTCCACCCGCGCAATACAAGACGACCCGCGCGTCCTTGTTCGGCACCTTGGATTCGATCTGCATCTCGAGAAACCCCCGAGGCACGCTGATCGCACCGGGGATGTAACCCGCGCGGTTTTCTTCTTTCTCGCGCACGTCGACGAGCACCATGGGCTCTTTCGTGTCGATGCGGCGCTTGATCTCCTCGAGGGTGATGGTCGGGACTGTTTTACGAAGGTCAGCCAAAAGATCGGTGTACGTCGTCGCCATGCGGGTGTCTTCCTACTGAACGGGGGAATGTCTCCGGACCCTTCTTGTTCGAGCGAAGACGCAGAACGTCAAGGGCGGTTGCGTCAATGCAGGACGGCCTACTGTTTCGGAACAGGGAGGTCCTCGGGACGCACGCGTAATCCCGGCAAGACTTCGTCCTTGCGGAATCCTCCGGTGCACACGAGTTTCACCGTGCGCTGATCCTTCATCACTTCCTCGACCAAGGTGATCTGCAATTTTGCTTGGCACGTGTTGAGGATCTTCAGCCCAGGTTCGATCTTGCCCACGCGCACAACATTGCGTTTGACGGTGATTTCTTTGTCGTCGGCGATGCGTTTGACCACGACGTCTTGGCCTTTGACCGAAACGACCGTGCCTAGCTCGAGGTTTGGCTCGTCCGTACGCATGGGTGCCCACACGCGGATGCCCACCATCTGATCATCCGGCGGCAACCAACTACTCGTGTCCTTCGCGGCCAAACGCGGCAGCGCAACCCATCCCGCGGCTTTCTCGAACAGAGCTTCGCCCGTCGCTGTTCCCGGATCGACTTCGCTGATGAGGGCCAGGTCTTTGGTGCGTCCGATGATCCAAACGGGAGTGGCCGCTGCCAGATCCCGCTTCGACGCGGCTTGCGAATTTCCCGCCGGCAGAAGCGCAACTTTGCCGTGCGTAAAACGCTTTTCGAACTTCTTGTCCTGCTTGAACTTCAAACGTTGCGACTCGATCCACGTCACGAGCGCTTGACGCTTGCGGGCGACGATTTCCGGTGGCGCGTTGTCTTTTCCGGTCGCTTCGACATCCCAACCCACGAGTTTGATCAAAGCATCCACATCACCAAGGGCCTTGGCTGCATCACGCTGACCGACGTTTCGCTGGGCCAAACCTGCAACTTCCGGGGTAACGCCCTGACGAACCATCCCCAACAAAACTTTGCCGCCTTCGGCATTTGTATCGCCCTTTTTCACTGCTTCATCTGACAGGCGCACCGCGTCGACCCACTTCTTGGCCGCGATCGGTTCGGCAATGCCCGTCTTCAGCGTGTCGAGGATCGCCTCGTCGAGCGATTGCATCATCTTCTGATGCGGAGCTGCTCCAAGCACCGTCTTGATGTCGTCGTGCATCATGAACGCGCGCGCTTCGGCAAACTTGCCCGCGGCTGTCGCGGCATCGAGTTTCTTTTGCAGACACTTGACCAACTCGGTGCCGACGAGCTTGCGAACTTCCTTGTTGAAAACGTCGCTTTCGAGGTCCTGCATCGGCGATGCGATCTGTCCAAACGCCCCGCGACAATCGCCTTCCTGAAGCGTTTCTTCGACCTCGCTCGCCCAGAGTTTGGCGTGACGTTTGTCGACCTTCTCGAGCTCTTCTTTGATCGGAAAACTCAGCGACTCGACCTGCATCTCATTGGCTTCGTGGAGAAGCTTGCGGGCCTTGTCGAAGTCCTTGTCGCTGAACGCGACTTCGGCCTTGTCCATGAGCTGTTTGGCTTTGCGATACTTCTCTTTGCTGGCGTGTTCTTCGGCCGATTCGACCTTTTTCGGTGGTGGAGGCGGCGTGCACGCTGGGGCAGTCAGCCCGAGACACAACACGGTGGCGAGTCGTGCACCCATCATCACGTAACGACGCAACGACTCAGCATTGGGCAAGAAGCTCATTCGCATGGAGCGGCACTTTCCATCGCAGCGCGGCGAACGTCAACTTGCGCGCAAAGCAATGCGCCTGTCTTGACCACTACCGTGGTTCGACCTACGACCCGACGACCATGTCGGACACATCCAAACCGGGCACCCCCAGCGATACCGCGAGCGATCGGACCTTCAACAAGCCGCGCATCACGATCAATCAGGTCTACACAAAGAAGGGTGATGGCGGCTCCACATCCTTGGTCGGGGGCCAAAAGGTTCCAAAGGACGATCCCCGTATCGAAACCTACGGCACCATCGATGAGCTCAACTCGTTCGTCGGCGCCGCCCGCCAAAGCCTCCTCGACGGCGCAACCAGCGTCACATCCGATCACGCCGAGCACCTGGTGGCGCTCGCCAACACGCTCCGCCGCGTACAACACGAACTCTTCAACCTCGGCTCGATCCTCGCCACATTGCCCGAGGACGTTCATCCCAAGCAACCACGGGTCACGGCAGTGGATGTGGAACGGCTCGAGCAAGAGATGGATGCGTGCCAGGAACAACTTCCACTTTTGCGCTCGTTTGTCCTGCCAGGCGGCTCACGCGCCAACACGGATCTGCACGTTTGTCGCACCGTATGCCGACGTGCGGAACGGTTGTGCGTGACCTTGTCTCGACAAACCGAGGTCGATCCTGCGGCGGTGACGTACTTGAATCGATTGAGCGACGCGTTCTTCGTATGGAGTCGCTACGTCGCGCTGCACTTGGGGACAGGGGAAGTTTTGTGGGAGCCCGACGCTTCGGCGACGGGTCAAAAGAAGTGACTCGTGCTCATCGTGGACACTCCAACGATTGGGCACGTGTGCAAACGGCGCGCGTGAATCACGTCGTGGACGAACGCGTCTGCACTACGGCGTTGCGGCCTGATTATTCTTGATCTTCGAGAAGCGTATTGGCGAGCTCGTTTAGCACGTCACGTGCAGCAACGACTTTGCGTGAAGGAATCTTCGCCAACGCTTTGCGCACGGTGGCTTCGACGGTGCCGTTACGCAGCGCATCGACTTCCTTGCCTTTGGCCGTGAGGGAAAACAAGGCGCGGCGAGCATCGCCCGAGTCGATCTTGCGATCGATGATGCCCCGCGACTCGAGACGCTTCAGAACCCCCGTCAACGTACTCGGATGGATGTGCAAAACATCCGCCAGTTCACCGGCCGAGATCTGCGGGAAACGTCCAACGATTCGAATGACCAGACGTTGCGGCCCGGTAACGCCCAGGGACACTTCCATACGCTTCGACGTGGACTGAAGCGCGTGATCGACTGCCCATAACAGGCGCATGAACTCGAGCACTTCGCCAAGACGCTCGGTCTTGTCCTTGTCCGTGGCCTTCTTCTTCTTTTTCTCGCTGGTGGATGCGCTCATGGTCTTGAGGAACTCCGCTTCATTCCGTCCAGCGCAACACGCTATCCCACCTTGCGCAGCAGATCGAGTTTGGCGAAAAAACCGCCGTTTTCCCGCGGCGATATGCGGAATGAGACCCATCGACGACCCGTTGTTCCTCACCAACAACGTCGGGGCTCAAACGATGGACAGTCAAAACCATCACGTATGCATGACCATGGGCGACTGTCCATGATCATTTGAGCACATAAGAATTTGTGCATATGATTCCGAAATCCCGTGAAAAAATCTATCGTCTTTTTTGCTCTCGTGGTTGCGGTTCTCCACCCCGCAATCGCCTCGGCCTCGGAATCGGCCCATGCGGATCCTGTCGCCTCTGTTGTCCTGTACCTCGCCATCATCCTAATCGCCGCGAAAGTCGGTGGAGATCTCGCTGTTCGTCTTGGCCAACCAGCGGTCCTCGGAGAACTCGTTGGTGGCGTCCTGCTCGGCAACCTTGGCGCAGTTGGAATTGGAACCTTCGAGCCCATCAAGACCGACGCGAGCATCGACATGCTCTCGCGCCTTGGCGTGCTGCTTTTGCTCTTCGAGGTCGGACTGGAATCGACCGTTGCGCAAATGCTCAAGGTCGGAATCAAGAGTTTCGTCGTCGCGACACTTGGCGTCATTGCTCCGTTCTTCTTGGGGTGGCTCTTCGGCATGTGGCTTTTGCCGAACGCGAGCACCTACGTGCATGTTTTTCTCGGCGCAACACTGACGGCGACGAGCGTTGGGATCACCGCGCGCGTGCTGCAAGACATCGGCCAATCGCAAAGTGCCGAAGCGCGAATCATCCTCGGTGCTGCGGTCATCGACGACGTGCTGGGCCTCGTGATCCTGGCGGTCGTGACGGGAGTCATCGCCGCTGCGGACAAGGGCGGATCGATGAACTACGGCGAGATCGGCGTCATCTTCGGCAAAGCCGCGGCGTTCCTCATCGGCTCGCTCGTCATTGGCGTCAAAATCAGCCCACGTCTCTTCAACATCGCGTCGCGTTTGCAAGGTCGCGGCGTGCTTCTCGCCGTGGGCCTTGCCGTTTGCTTCATGTTCTCGTGGCTCGCGAGTCTCATTGGTCTAGCGCCGATCGTTGGCGCCTTCGCTGCAGGTTTGGTGCTGGAAGACCTGCATTTCCGTGACTTCACGACGCGCGGCGAAAACACGCTCGAACACTTGATTCATCCGATCTCGACGTTCCTCGTGCCCGTGTTCTTCGTGCTCATGGGCATGCGCACGGACGTGCAGGCGTTCGCTCAACCGGGCGTACCGCTGCTCGCACTCGCGCTCACGATTGCCGCGATCGCGGGCAAACAGGTGTGCTCGTTGGGTACGGGCAAAGGAGTTGATCGTTTGACCGTGGGGATTGGGATGGTGCCACGCGGTGAGGTGGGGCTCATCTTCGCGAACATTGGTCAATCGCTCACCATCGGAGGCGAGCAGCTCATCAATAAATCGGTGTTCTCGGCCGTCGTCGCCATGGTCATCGTCACGACCATGATCACGCCTCCCGCACTCAAGTGGTCATTGGGTCGACAACGCAACAAGCTCCCGCCACCTGCACAGCCGCCTGCAGCTGTGACCCCGTGACCTTCCGCGAACGACGTGCATTGACCCTTGGACCAGGCGCATCTATTGCCTCATTTCGTGGACGCGCTGCGCACTGACCTCTACCAACTCACGATGGCCGCCGGATACTTCCACCGCGGCATGCACGAACGTCACGCCACGTGCGAGATGTTCGTCCGACGTTTACCCAAACGACGGCGTTACCTCGTCGCCATGGGCATCGAGCACTTGCTCGATTACCTGGAAGGACTCCGTTTTACCGAGGAAGAAATCGCCTACCTTCGCGATCTCCCAGCACTGCGCGACGCGATGACGGAACCGTTTTGCGACTTCCTCCGCAACTTGCGTTTTCGTGGAAACGTCGATGCAGTTCCAGAAGGCACGGTCGTTTTCGCCAACGAGCCACTCGTGCGGATCTCGGGGCCGATTGTCGAAGCCCAACTCGTCGAAACCTATCTTCTCTCGGCGATCAACCACGCCACGATGATCGCCTCGAAAGCTGCGCGGGTCGTCCATGCCGCAGGTGACGCGGGCGTGATGGAATTCGGCACGCGCCGCACGCACCCCGATGCCGCGGTCACGGCTGCGCGTTGCGCTTATGCCGCTGGGTTTGTCGGGACATCCAACGTTCATGCGGGCAAACAGTTTGGCATTCCGGTCATGGGCACTGCCGCCCACATCTGGACCATGGCGCATCCCACCGAAGAAGAAGCGTTTGCCAACTACGTCGCCACGTTTCCAAACGCCTCGATCCTCCTCATCGACACCTACGACACCTTGCGTGGTGCCGAACGAGCCGCGCGGATCGCCCGCGACAAACTCAAAGGTGTGCGCCTCGATTCTGGCGACTTGCTGAGTTTGTCCAAGTCCGTACGCACCATTCTCGACGCCGAAGGTTGCCCCAACGCCAAAATCGTCGCTTCTGGGGATCTCAACGAATACAAGATTTCCGGATTGCGCAGCGCCGGCGCTCCCATCGACCTCTACGGCGTCGGCACCGACCTCGTCGCCAGCCTCGATTCCCCGTCTCTTGGCGGCGTTTACAAGCTCGTCGAGATTGAACAAGGTGGCCAGCTCCTGCCGATCTGCAAGTTTTCCGAAAACAAGGCGACTTTCCCCGGACCTCATCAGGTTTTCCGCTTTCTCGACAACCACGGAAAAATCGAAAAAGACGTCATTGCGCTCGCCGACGAAGAACCGGCGACGCTTGGAAAAGGCCAAGCAGAAGCACTTTTGGTCCCGGTAATGAAAAACGGGAAACGTTCGGCGGCGCCTGAATCACTCGATACCATTCGAGCCCGTGTTCGTTCCGAGATGGCGCAGTTGACCGATTCGCTCCACATGCTCGACGAAGCTCCCGAACCTTCGGAGCGTTGGGACGAACCCTTCAAGGCCAAACCTTCGCCACGATTGCTCGAGCTCATCGAAACGGTTCGTGGGCGCATGGTGGGTAGTGCGAGGTAATGACAAATGGCAATGGACAAGATCTTCGTCGACGTGGATGTGCAGCGGGACTTTTGCGAAGCAAATGGCGCTTTGTATGTTCCCGGTTCTCCGAATGACGTCTTTCGCAAGCTCGTGCAATACGCGCGGGACCAGCGCATTCCCATTCTCGGCTCGGTCGATTCGCATGCTTGGGATGCTTGGGAATTTGCCTCGAGCGACACGCGCGGGCCCAATGGCGAGAAGCCGAATTTCCCCGACCATTGCGTCAAAGGCACACCTGGCTGGCTCAAGGTCGACGGCACGTTGCCGCAACGATTTCGCTTCGTTCCAAACGTCACCTCGGCCCCTATAGACGACATTGTCGGTGAGGTTTCTAGCGGTCAAACCTGCGGCGTATATTTCGAGAAAGAAGTCTACAGCATGTTTGCCAACCACTTGGCAGAATCGTTCATCGCCAAGTTGCTGAAACTCGCCGAGACGAACCCCCAATTTTATGTTTTCGGCGTAGCGACCGATTATTGTGTGAAAGCTGCGGCCCTTGGCCTGGCTCAACGTGGTTATCGGACGATTTTGCTCACGGATGCCATTGCGGGAATCACGCCGGATGGCGTCAAGCAAGCAATGGACGAAATGCGAGATGCGGGCGTGGATTTCGCAACGACCCAGAGGCTTTTCTCGTGACGAAACACGATTATCCCAAACCGAGTTTGACGGCGGACGTCGTCACGTTTTCTCTGGACGAACAGAATCGCTTGTCCGTATTGCTCATTCGGCGCGGACATGATCCGTATGCTGGGAAATGGGCCATTCCTGGAGGTTTTTGCGAACCTCGCGAAACCGTGTCGGAAAGCGCGGCTCGTGAGCTGCTCGAAGAAACGGGCATCGCGGGTTTGCCCCTCGAGGAACTGCGCGTTTTCTCGCGTCCTGGGCGCGATCCGCGCGGGTGGGTCGTGAGCGTCGCGCATGTGGCGATTTTGCCGGTGGATCGCCGCAAAGAAGCCAAAGGCAGCGACGACGCGACCGACGCGAAATTCTTCGTGATCTCGGACGAAAACAGCACGTTGAACCTCATGGTCGATGGGGAATCGGCAGGTTCCTTGGCCTTTGATCACGATGAAATCTTGCGCGCGGCCCTCGACCGATTGAAGGAGCGCTTCGCCGTATTGGTTCCGGCATTGTTTGGGCGTTCGATGACGACGGAGGAAGCGCAATACGCGCTCGCCAGCGCTCTGGGACAAACGAGGTAATTTTCCGTGGGTTTTTTCTTGTTTGGACTGACCGGAGGCATTGCCTGTGGAAAAAGCACCGTTGCGGGGCGTTTTCGAGATGCGGGAATCACGGTCATCGATGCCGATCAAGTCGCGCGGCAAGCGGTTGCTCCGGGGACGAGCGGACTGACGGAAATCATCAAAGCCTTCGGGAACGAGGTGTTGCGCCCAGATGGAACGCTTGACCGCGCCAAACTCGCCACGATCGTGTTTCATGATGACGAAAAGCGCAAAACGTTGAATCGGATTTTGCATCCGCGGATTGCGGGACGAACCATGCAAATGGGACAAGAGCTTGCTTCCCGCGGCGAACCTTTTGCGTGTTATGAAGCGGCTTTGCTCGTGGAGAATCGCGCAGCAGACATGTTTCGACCTCTCGTTGTGGTGATTGCCCCTGAAGCTCTACAAATCGCGCGCGTCATGAAACGTGACGGCTTGAGCGAAGAGGATGCTCGGGCCCGAATTTCCTCGCAAATGCCAATCGCCGAAAAAGCTGCGGCGGCCGATTTCGTCATCGATACGAGCGGCACCCTGGACGACACGCTTCGTCAAGCCGATGACGTCATAACCAAGATTCGGGCCAAAGCCGAGAGCTGACGTTTTTTTGCGCCACCTCGCGCAACGAATTCCTGCCAATTCCCAAGATTGTGTCGAGCGAGCTTCGCGTCGAGCGTGAATACAGCGCCACACAAGGGCATGCGCGCCCTGGTGATTCTTCTCGAGATCGTGTACATTCCGACGTTTAGCCGTGTGCACGGCATTTGCTTGAGGA
>DAOMZH010000150.1:0-15653 GCA_035437985.1 Polyangium sp. (in: bacteria)
GGTGGTGTGGCTCGACGAACCCGAACCGTGGCGCGGGAAGACGACCTTCGTGGGTCGCAAGGTAATTCGTCGCAGCCCACGGAAACGACGGTCGATGGCGAAGAGGCGGCTGGGTTTTTGCCCAGCACGACGCTTGCGCAACAACGACGTTTTGGTGGTCGACGTATCGATCTCGACTTGAAAGATGCCGACATTCACAACGTGCTGCGGTTCATCGCGGACGTGGGTCGGGTCAACGTCATCACGTCGGACGACGTCAAAGGCACCGTGACGATTCGGATCAAGAACGTTCCGTGGGATCAGGCGCTGGAAACTGTTTTGCAGTCAAAAGGTCTCGGGATGGTTCGCTCGGGCAACATGATTCGTGTTGCTCCACTCGATGTGCTCAACAAGGAACGCGAACTCGACTTGGCTCGTCGTAAGGCGGAGCTTCAACTCGCGCCGCTCGAGACGCGACTCATCCCGGTGAACTACGCGGGAGCGAAAGAGCTTCAATCGCGGGGCAAAGACCTGCTTTCGCCGCGTGGAACGTTGGCCGTCGACGAGCGCACGAACATGCTCATTGCGCGCGATGTTGCGGGAAACCTCGATCAGATCGAAGAACTCGTTCGCGCCCTCGATACGCAAACGCCGCAAGTTTTGATCGAGGCACGGATCGTCGAAGCAACGAGTCGCTACATACGCGACGTGGGTATTCAATGGGGTGGCGATGGCAGCGTCAGTGCTGCAACCGGAAACCCGACGGGTTTGGCATTCCCGTCACGCATTGGTGTCGCGGGTGGTGCGAGCGACGGACAAACGCCCACGGCGGGTTTGTCGCCGTTCGCCAATAGCGTGCAAAACCCGAACTTCGCCATCAACCTGCCAGCTGCTACGGGCACCGGCATCGGTGGTGCACTCGGTCTTACGCTTGGCTCGATCGACAACTCGGTCAACTTGGCCGTGCGTCTCTCGGCCGCAGAAGCGACGGGTATGCTGCGGATCATCTCGAGCCCGCGTATCTTGACGCTCGACAATCGTGAGGCGCGCATAAGTCAAGGCACGTTGATTCCCTTTGCGCAGATCAGTGCGCAAGGCGTACAAACGACGTTTCAAGAGGCCAAACTCCAGCTCTTGGTCAAACCGCATGTGACCAGCGACGGGAGTGTGTCCATGCACGTCAAGATCAACCGTGACGAACCGGACTTCAACCAAACGTCGGCCCGCGGTGATCCCACCATCCTCAAGCGCGAGGCGGAGACCGATCTGTTGATCATGGACGGCCACACGGCAGTCATCGGCGGCATCTTCACGCGCAACACTGGCCGCAACCTCGATCAAGTTCCGGTGCTCGGCGACATTCCCCTCTTCGGCATCTTGTTTCAGCGGCGCCGCTCGAGCGACTCCCGGAGCGAGCTCGTCATCTTCATCACCCCGCGGATAATCAATCGTGCAGAAGCGCTTGGGAAGTAAACAAGTAAGCTAACGCGGCATGTTCCGCTCGGTTCAATCCTCTGGCGCTTCCGTTCCTCTTGGGGGCGCTGACATCTTCCATCTCGTTGGCGATCGGCGCATGCGCGCCGAGAAGCTCGGGAGCAACCAATGCGCCTTGGTTTTGAGCCTCGAAGGACGCATTGACCCCGACAAACTTCGCCGACGTTTGGACCGAGCCATCGCGCGCGAACAGCACCTCAGCGTGACGTTGCGTGCCCAGCTGTTGCGGCTTCCTGTCTGGATTCCGGGCACACGCACCCGCGACGCGCTGACGATCATGCCTACGAGCGACATCTCGTCGACCCTCGAAGAGTTGTTCGCCCAATCGTTTACGAACGACGAAGAGCCGTGGCGGTTGGTCATCCTGCAGGGCCCCACGCATGACGTGCTCGCCTTCATCTGGTTTCATCCCTTCACCGATGCGAAAGGCGCACAACGCATCGTGCGTTGGCTCGGTTCGGGCACCGACGACGATCTCGCAGCCTTGCCATCGGATGTGCGTATGCGTGTGCGACCGCAAGCACTCGATGCGCTCGATCAAAAAAACCAGCTCGCGCTCGCACGCGCCTACAACCAGCACATTCTTGGTTTTGCCAAGCGCCCCATCCTTTCGCTTCGTGGAGCCGCGCAAAGTGACGACTTGGGCGCGATGCGTTTCGAACGTTTCGTGCTGGATCAAGCGACGACCAAAGCTCTGGACAAAAGCATCCGGCAACCCGCGAAACTCGCCCCGACGAGCTTGATGATTTTCGCCGCGACGAAGGTGCTCGATCGGGCACTTCAACGTCGTGGGTTTGCCCCGACGCACCACATGATTCCAGTGCCGCTTTCGTTCGACCCAAAAGGCGATTGCGGGCGGCTGTTTGGCAATCACTTGACGATGATGATGTTTTCTCTGACGCGACAAGAGCTCGCTGATGAACGACGTGCGCTTGTTTCTTTGGCGGAGCAGCAACGGGCGATCGTCCGGGACAAACTCGACTTGGCCATGTCCGCCGCGCTCGATCTGGTGCGCGTTTTGCCGCCGCGGCTGTATCACGGCTTGGCCACGGTTCCGTTTCGTGGCGAATTCTCGTCGCTGATTTTTTCGAACCCGGGTCAAATCGCGATCGACAACTTCGCCGGCGTGCCAGTTGCCGATGCGTATGCCGTTCCGTCCGTCGTTCCTTGGCCGGGCATCGAAGTGATTGCGAACCGCCATCAAGGTTCTCTGTCTGTGTTGCTCGGATATTTCGACGGGTTGGTCCCCAAAGCGGAAGCACAACGGATGGCCGTGGAGCTGCAAGCAACCCTTTTTGGCGAAGAGATTTGACGGCTCTCCCGAGACCGTTCGGGCATTTCGGATTTCATGCTAAGACGCCGCGCATCGCCATGCACTTCGTCATCTTCGTCGCGCCGTTTTTCAGCGATCACGCCGTCCGATTCATCGAAGCCATCGCGCGTTTGCCCGACATCCAGCTCGGCATTCTCTCGATGGAGCCATTCGACCGCTTTCCCCGACATCTGCTCGGAGGAATCGCAGCCTACAAGACGACCAGCGATGTAGTTTCGACTGGGGCCATCGACTCGGGAAGCGCGGCTGTCGAAATCGAGCAAGGGGCTCGCGATCTGCAACGATACGTCAAGTCTGGCTCGATCCATCGCCTGTTTGGCGCAGTAGAACAAATTCAAGTTCCTTTGGCGCAAGCTCGAGAAAAATTGGGTATCGAAGGGATGCGGACGGAAACGGCGTTGAATTTCCGCGACAAACACCGCATGAAGTCGATTCTGGAAAAAGCCGGAGTGCCATGCGCCAAACATCGAACCGCGCAATCGGTCGAGGAGATCTGGAAAGCGGCGGAAGCTCTAGGTTTTCCGCTCGTCGTAAAACCCCCCGCAGGTGCGGGTGCGGCTTCGACATTTCGAGTCAATGATGCGGCGGAGCTGAAAAAGCGATTGCCCGAGGTCACAGTTGGTCCGAACGATTTGGTGCTCATTGAAGAATTGGTCCAAGGCAACGAACATTCGTTCGAGACCATTTCGATCGACGGGAAGCATATTTGGCATTCGCTGACCCATTATTACCCGACGCCACTCGAAGTTCTGCGTAATCCATGGATTCAATGGAGCGTTGTTTTACCGCGGGAGGTCGATGATCCCAAGTATGACGATATTCGCGCCGCGGCCCGCCAAACGCTCGACGTGCTCGGTATGGGCACCGGGCTCAGCCATATGGAATGGTTTCGCCGCCATGATGGTTCGATCGCCGTCTCCGAAGTCGGAGCTCGGCCTCCGGGGGCGCAATTCACGCAACTCGTTGGTTTTGCCCATGAAATCGATTGTTGTTATGCGTGGGCACGCGTGATGGTGTTTGGCGATTTCGAGCCTCCGCGACGCAAGTTTGCAGCAGGCATTGCGTATTTGCGCGGTCAAGGGACGGGGCCCATTCGGACCATTACCGGCATCGACAAGGTGGAATCCGAGATTGGGCATCTCATCGTGGGTTCCAAACTGCCCGTCGTCGGGCATGCTCGCAATACTGGCTACGAGGGCGATGGATACATGATCGTGCGGCACGAAAAGACATCGGTTGTCGAACGAGCGCTGCAAAAGATCATTTCTATGGTACATGTCGATTGCGGTTGACGCGGAGGTTCTCATGCATCGCCATGACATCATCATTGCTGGAGGTGGTATTGCGGGTGGTTTTTTGGCCCGGCAACTGCGCCGCCAGAAACCGGAACTCGATATTCTGGTTCTCGAATCCAAGCCGGTGATGGATGATTTCAAGGTCGGTGAGAGCACCGTCGAAGTCGCCGCGCATTACATGATCAAGCGTCTCGAACTCGGGACGTATTTGTACCAGCATCAACTCCCCAAAAATGGATTGCGGTTTTTCTTCGATTCGCCGCAAAAAGACTTGCCCATTGAACGAATGAGTGAAATTGGGTCGGATCATTTGCCGTTTCACCCGAGTTTTCAACTCGAGCGGGCGAAACTCGAACGCGACTTGGCGCAGATGAATCGTCAGGATGGCATTGATGTGCACCTCGGCGCCAAAGTGGTGGACGTGCAAATCGATGGGCAAAACGGGCATACGGTGACGTGGGAGGAAGGCGGGGAAAAACATTCGGCGCGAGGGCGCTGGTTCGTCGATGCCTCGGGACGTCGACAACTCTTGGCCCGCAAGCTCGGTATGGCCATTCAGAAAGAAACGCGGCTCGAAACAGCGGCGGCATGGGGGCGATATCGTAATGTTGCCGGGCTCGACGCCGTGACGGATCCGGCATTTCGGAGTCGAGTACGCTACACGTCGCGACATTTGTCGACAAACCATTTCATGTATGATGGTTATTGGATTTGGTTCATCCCGCTGGCTGGCGACATCATGAGCGTCGGGGTGGTGTACGACAAGGCGCGGATTGGACCAGGCCCCCGCAATCGCGAAGCATTCGAAGCATTTTTGAATGAGCACCGCAGTTCTCGGGACTTGATGCGCGGAGCCATTTTCGAGGATTTTCAGAGCTACGCGCATTTGCCCTACTCCACCGAAAAGTTTTTCTCGAAAGACCGCTGGGCCCTCACGGGCGAAGCCGGAGCGTTCACGGATCCTTTTTATAGCCCTGGCTCGGATTTCATTGCCACGGCGAATGAATTCATCGGCGCGCTCTTGATGGCCGATTTCGGCGGAGCACAAAAAGATTTCGAGGAACGCGTCGATTTGTACGATGCGTATTATCGATTCAAATACGAAAGCACGTTGCTTTTGTATTCACGCATGTACCCGATTTTCGGCAGCTACGAGATCTTCCGGCTCAAGTACCTGCTCGATTTCAATAATTATTACAACTTGGTTTATTGGCCGTTCGTCGCCACTAAACTGACGAATGTCGATTGGATTCGGGGCGAGCTCGAATTCACGAAATTGGTCTTGCGGGCGCTCGGATCGATGGGAAATCATTTTTCCAAAATGGGCGAAGTGCTGCGGGAGCGGGGCGAGTATCACGCCCAAAATGAAGGACGCTGGGCCAACGGGCTCATTGGCGTCGTGGCCCTCGAAACGCGCATTACGCCAACGCTCGACGAGAATTTCCGACGAGAACAAGTCAATCGCGCGTATGGGAGCGTATTCGCGGCCATGCTCGAGCGTATGTCCGGACAACCGGGGCTCGGCGATCGCAAGCGGGTGCTCGATGAATTGCACTTGCCGCACGTGACGGTTTGGAAAGACATCGACGAAGAAAGCACCCGCCGTTTGCTGGATCGGATCGCGCGACGTTTGACGACGGAATTGCGCCAAGAATTTCCGCACGTGCAAGGCGTACAGCTGGGACAACCGGGTGCGGACCTTCAACTGACCGGGATTTCCACCGAGGATGCAACGTACGCTCCGGCTCTCGCGCGAGCGCGGAGTTTGTGGGACGCGTCGGGTCAATCGTACGCCTGTATGGCCTTGTAGAAGCTGATTTTTCGCGATCCACCGGGCGACGAAAAATGGCCAAGATTTTTTCGCCGTTTTTTGGACGAACGATTCGGGAGCCATTATGGTCGGACCTCGATGGAACCTCGTCCGCTCCCTTTTCGGTTGATAACTGCCTTGTTTCTGGGCCTTTCCGCGGCTGGAGCTTGCGGCGCGGCCATGCCGGAAAATGATCCCGTAGGTCAGCATCCGGGTCGATCCACGGCGCACGTGAATCCAGGCGAGGACAATCCCGAGGAATTGGCACGTAAAGGGCACCATGCGGCCGATGCAGGAACAGATGCGCCGCAATGTCCGCATGGAGCGCTCGAAGATCCGCATCGAGGATTCGTTCGGTGTTTACGAGAAGACGAAAAGGATGCTGGATGGTTGCCGCCTGCGCCGCAACCCGAACCTCCGGCAACGGACGCGGGATCCGATGCTGCGCCCCCGGAGCCTCCATCCGACAAACCTACGCCAGACAAACCTGCACCGGAAAAACCCGTTCCGGAAAAACCGCAACCTCCGCCAGTCGTGACTGCTGGTGCGCCGAAGTTCGATGGTGGCGAGGTTCCGAAGTCCGAAAAATTCCTCAGTGGTCAAATTGAGGGAATCACCAAGTGCATAGCGACGACTGGTGGTTTGTCCGTCAAAAAAGGTTCGGTCAAATTGTCGTTCCTCGTGCGGGCACGTGGACGTGCGGAGGGGGTCGAGGTCGCGGCGGCGAAAGGAATCACTGAGGAGGCGGGAGGGTGCATTCGAGCCTTGCTGAAGAATCGAGCTGTTGGCGCACCCAGTGCTGATCCGGTGGGAGTGACGGTGACGTTCACATTGGAGCGGGGCAAGTAGATCGGTTCGGCGCCGCGCAATTCTCGCACAGGTTCGTCGGTGTGTACACCGAGAAACCAATACCCGGACGAACAGCTCGACATGAATTGACAACTCGGGTTTGGCTGGGTACGCTTTGCCCATGCCGAGCGTCGAGCATGAAGGTGTGGTCGAGTTATTTCGGGACAATCCAGCGCTCGGGCCGTTGGTGCTCGCGCGGTATTTCCACGCGGATGTGCCCGAGCATGTTGCCGTGCGTATGGCCGATACGCAGATGACCGAACTATCGCCCGTTGAATATCGAGCCGATTTGGTCCTGGAGTTGCTTGATGCAGACGGAAAATGCGTTTCGGCGATCGTCTTCGAGGCGCAGCTTGAAATCAAGCCGCGCAAGCGTTTTACATGGCCGGCCTACGTCGCGGTTTGTCGTGCGGAACGCGAGTGTCCCACTGCGTTGCTCGTGGTAGCGGTCGATGATGATGTGGCCACATGGGCAAAAGAAGCCCTTCATTTAGGGTTTGGCGCGGCAGAGTTACGCCCGTTTGTCTTGGGCCCAGCGGTTTTACCCCCAATAACGCTAGAACATCAGGCTCGTGAGGACCCGCAGTTGGCTGTGTTATCGGCCATGGCTCATGGAAATGGCCCTGAAGGTCTCGCGGTCGTGCTCGCTGCGGTGACTGCGCTGGAACAGCTCGATACGGACCTTGCCGCAGTGTACTTCGAGGTGATATGGAGAGGGTTACGAGAGCCCATGCAGAAGGCTCTGGAGGTGTTGCTCATGCAGCGACAAGTTCGAGGTGTGGCGCACATGCCGCCGTTCATCGAAGCGATGAAGTCGCAGGCCTTTCATGACGGCGAGCTCAAAGGCTTTCACGACGGGGAAGTCAAGGCGATTCGGGAGAAGATTTTCCGATTTGCGAAGCGACGCAAGCTTGTCCTGACGATGGAACAAGAGGCTCGCGTGGGCGCTTGTGACGATCGAACCCTCCTAGATCGGTGGCTCGACAATGTCCTCGAAGCAAACAACGCCGACGACGTTTTTCGCTGAATTTCAGCGAGCAAAATGGTGCTGAAGCGCTTCGAGCACGGCGGGTTCTTCGGCCTCGTTGAAATGCTTGCGTCCGGGGGCAAACACGACCTCGGCACCCAAGCGGTCTCTCCAAGCAGCTGAATTTGCTGCATAATCAGACGTAAACGGATCATTGTCCGAAAGAAGCACGACGAGCTTGGCTGCATGCGCGCGTATGGCTGCGTAATCCAGGGGCGTGTGCATCCATGGAAGAATCGATTCCCAAGGTTTGTCCACTTCGAACCAACCGGCGACGCAAATAGCACCGGCGACCTGCGTCTTTTCAGGCAAACTGGCGAGAAACCGAAGGACGGCCTGACAACCCACGCTATGCCCGAGGAGGATCGTCCGCGACAATTCTTCGGGGTCTGTCCCGACAACCTCGCGCACTCGATTGGTCCACGCAGCAATCGTGGGCAGTTGCGGATCGGGCATGTCCGGGCTCAGAACCTCGGTGAAAAGCGGCGGCTGCAAACGCTCGAGCGCCGCTCGTAACCACGGGTAATAGTCTTTTTCCGGACCACCAGCCCAACGCGGAATGATGCACAATCGTTTCATAAGGTTACGCCTACGTTACCCGGAATCATCTCCCTCGACCATAGACTTCATCTTTCTCCAACTCCCCGCTCGCGCATCGTGCCGACGGTGCTATGTTCCGCCGCCGCCGTGACAGACAACCTCATCGCCCGCCAAATTGCGCGTCGTAAAACCTTCGCCATCATCTCTCACCCCGACGCCGGTAAAACCACGCTGACGGAAAAACTCCTGCTTTACGGCGGAGCCATCCAACTCGCCGGCGCTGTAAAAGCCAAACGCGATCGCTCGCATGCCGTGAGCGACTGGATGGAAATGGAGCGGGAACGCGGCATCTCGATCCAGTCGAGCGTCCTGCAATTTCCTTATTCTGGACACTTGTTGTCTCTCGTCGATACGCCAGGTCACGCCGACTTCAGCGAGGACACCTACCGCGCGCTCATGGCGACCGATGCGGCGATCATGCTTCTCGACTGTGCCAAAGGTGTCGAAACACAAACCAAGAAATTGTTTCGGGTCTGCAAGCTCCGCAGGATGCCGATCTTCACGTTCGTCAACAAACTCGACCGCCCAGGGCGCGAACCATTCGAATTGATTGGCGAAGTGGAGGAAGTGCTCGGTATTGGCGTTTATCCCATTACGTGGCCGATTCACTCGCAAGGCAAGTTCAAAGGCGTTTACCATCGTTTGACGCGACAAGTGGCCCTTTTCGAGCAGGTAGCTCATGGCGCCGAAATTGCACCAATGGCCGCGCATAATCTCGATGATCCGTCGCTCATTGCCGCCATTGACGAAGAAGGCGTAAAGCAATTACGCGACGATATCGAATTGCTCGATGCTGCAGGTGATGCGCTCGACACGGGAAAACTTGCTCGCGGCGAAGTTACGCCCATGTTTTTCGGCAGTGCCATCACGAACTTCGGCTTGCCGCAATTCTTGGATTCGTTCGTGGAAATGATGCCCAAACCCATGCCGCGTCCGAGCGACAAGGGGGACATTGGTCCGGAAGATGAACGATTTACAGCGTTCGTCTTCAAGATTCAGGCCAATATGGATCGGGCTCATCGCGATCGCGTAGCCTTTTTGCGCGTTTGCTCGGGGCGGTACGAACGTGGGATGAAGGTTCGTCATGTACGCCTCGAACGAGACATTCGGCTCAACAATCCCGTGCAGTTCATGGCCCAGGAACGAACGTTGGTGGAAGACGGTTTTGCCGGGGACATCATTGGCGTCTTCGATCCGGGGATCTTTTTGATTGGCGACACGATTACCGACGGACCGACCATTCGTTACGCCCCATTGCCCCAATTCCCGCCCGAATACTTTGCCCGCTTTCTGATGCTCGATCCAATGAAGCGCAAACAGCTGAAAAAAGGGCTCGAACAATTGGCGCAAGAAGGAAGCGTGCAGCTGTTCCGGCCCCCCGAGGGGCGCGAAGGCGAAGCGATTTTAGGCGCCGTCGGAGAGCTGCAATTCGACGTGGTCAAACATCGCTTGAGCGCCGAATACGGCGTGGATGTGCGCATTGAACGATTGTCATACAGCATCGCGCGCTGGGTCGAGGGCGAACCATTGGCCTTGGCCGAACTCGAATCACAATTGTATGGTTATGGGGCGCTGGACATTCACGCCCGACCCGTCGTGCTTTTCAAAGGTGAGTGGCAGCTGGAAACATGCGCCAAGGCCTTCCCGAAGACCCGGTTCGTCGAATTGGGCGGCGGAGGGTTGGAATTGCCGCGCGCAGATTGAAGCTGGTACTACTCCGCCATTTCGTTCATTGTGCTTGGCGGGTCACGGGACTTGGCCGAGTAGTACTAAAGGATTGCGGCGCGCATCCAAAACTTGGGCTCGTACGAGAACAGCGCTTTCACGTCCGGCCCACCCATGAGGCCTACGACGATCGGCGAAATGCCCAATTGAAAATGGGTGCCCAGGGTCCAGCCGATGCTCATCGATAGTCGAGTGCCGAACAGATCGATGGCTTCGAAGTAGGGGGTATCGAAATTGAGGCGCGAATAAAATGGCGCCATCCCTACTTCCAGTTCGGTCACGCGATTGACGCCTCCGACAAACCGAAATGGTATCGCTACGCCGGCCAAGGTCGCATCCGTGGTCGTAATAAATGTGCCTCCAAGCCCGAGTTCGAATCGTGCTCGTTCGGAGGTTGGCCATCGATACGTCCCATCGATATCGATCGTCCCGCCATTGGACACGCCAAACCGCGTGACGATGTAACCACCAAAGGACAAACCAATGCCCAAACGACGGGTATTGAGCATTTTTTGATAATCTTCTTTGGGTTTCTCCGGTTCTTTCGGCGTTTGGGCTGCTGCTGGAGGGGGCTGAGCTCCGGTTGGATACGGATACGCGTACGGATATGGCTGCTGCGCGCCTGTTGGATACGGATACGGGTACGGCTGCGCGCCGGGAGGTGGATATGGATACGGATATGGCTGCGCGCCCTGAGGTGGATACGGCTGACCTGGGGCGGGCTGAGGATAGGGTTGCGCTCCAGGTACGGGCGGAGGAGGAGGTACGGTCGTCGCCGAACTCGAGGGCGCCGGCGTGAAACCGGCAGCAGGTGGACTCGCAGCTGGCGCCTTCGATGTTGGCGTTGTGGACGGGGTCGTGGCGGGTCCTCCGGTGGCCTTGGTTTGAGCCATGGCGGCCCCTGGGAATACGCCAATCAACAGAGCTGCTGCGGCAGTCGTCAATGCGTGCCGACGTCCTCGTTTGGCATGCCACACCATTGCCGCAACCAAGACGACGAGGCCAATGGACACCCATTGGGCCGTGCTCACTTCCGCGTAGGTGCCTCGTGACCCATCCCCGCGGAGCATTTCCACGAAAAACCGGCCAATGGCATACAGAACGACGAAAGTAGCAAAAGCTCGACCGTCGCGTTTTCCTTTTACGAGCCATATCGAAGCGATGGCCGCAGCCAAGACCCCGATGGCGGCTTCGTACAATTGCGTTGCGTGCACGGGCAAACTCTCCCCTCCCCGCGCAATCCATCCGTGAGCCGCGTGATCCACAGCCGCAGGAGTTCCCATGGGAAAACGCACGCCCAGGGCGCTCGCCGTGGGTTTGCCGTAATCGCATCCAGCCAAGAAGCATCCTACTCGGACAAACCCATACGAAATCCCGCACAGCGGCACGGTGCGATCCATGTAGGGCAAGACCGGAGCTCTTCCTCGTCGCAACACGACGACCGCGCACAATGTGCCAATGAGCAATCCGCCATAAGCTGCACGACCGACATGGAACAACGGGTCGATCGATTGCTTCATCAACGCTTCTGGAAGCACGCGCAGCCATTCGAAGACATATCCACCCAAAAGAGCACCGACATATGTCGCCAGCAAAGCCCGTCGTTCGACGCGTGTATCGGCACCATCACGTTCCGACAACCACATCGTCACCGCGGCTCCGAGCAATGCGGCGAGACCGACCATCATCATGTAATCAGGCGCGAGCCACCCGGGCAAACCATGGCGTTCGAGCCACGCAACCAGAACGTTTCTCATGATCGCCTCCGCCCCCGCAACAACACATAGGCCATTGGCAAGAAGAGCCAAAACGTCGTCCTCACAGGATCGGGAATCGGTGAACGCCCAGGGTCGGGTTTGATGCTGCAACCGCCGCAACTGCCCCCTCCACAGCTTCCCCCGCCGCAGCTTCCGCCACCACAGTTTCCGCCGGAACTCCCACAATTACTGCCAGAACTTCCGCAGTTGCTGCCGGTGTTTCCACAATTATCATTGCAACTGGACCAGTTGTTATTGCAATTCGAACAATTGTCGTTGCATTTGGCCCAATCATTATTGCAGCTCGAACAACTGCTCCCGCCACTCGATCCAGATCCAGATCCCGACGAACTGCCGATGTATCCATTTCGCAAACACTCGTCGAGCCGATCCATGCACGACGTATTTTGCACGAACTGCAAAGAATCGTCGCCTGTCGTCACGGACGAGAACGGACAATCGAATGCTCCGTTATCCATACAAGCTTTCACGTCGCTGATGCTCATCAAGGCCAAAACGCAAAGCGCAATGGGATGCGACGGGTCTTGATTCACCCACGCGCATTCTTCATTGGCATTGGCAAATGACGGATCGGTCACTTCGTGTGTACAGGACGTACCACATTGACACGTCGTCATGACCTGCTGGGTACACTGAGCGACCGAATCGGGCAGATTGTAGGGATTGTAATCGATGCTCAGCGGCATCAATGACCCCGGGGCGAGCCCGGCCCCGTCTTTCTCGAGTGCCGACATGGCCACGAGCCACGAAGCATTGACGTACAACGTATCTTCCCGGGCCCACGCGCCAAATGGCACGCCCGTCGTGCGCACCATGTATTTCGTTTTCGTTTTTCCCGACAACTCACGCAACCATTTGCCTGCGCGCCCGCGGAGCGCCGCGTCCTCGAACGCCTGCGTCTGCGCACTCGGACGTCCGCGCAACACCACCGGACCCACAGCACTACGCTCCAGGCTCTCCGCGTCGATGTCTTCAACTTGCAACACGAAGTCAATCGGCGTCTCGAGCACCTCGGCCAAAATCAAGGCATCCTGACCCTGCTCTTCTCGCGCCTCATCGGCGACCTGCGCCAAAGATTCGACGGTCGCCTCCTTCGGCAACGCAAACGGCGCCGTTCCGTCCTGGTCGAAACCTGCTGCATCGAGCCTCTGCGCCAAATCTCGACGGGTCTCGAAAGACAAACTCGCCACGACCTCTGGCGCGGCCCTCAGCGCATCACGAAGTGGCAATTCGTCGTAAGGTGGCTCCTCGGAACCACAACCAACGACAGCCAACGCCGTGAATATCCACGCCGCACCTCTTCTCAGCCATTGCCCATGACCCGTCATGTCGAACCCCCATTCGCCTCATACCCGCAATTGCCGGCATTCGGTCGTCAGGACGCCATTGTCTTCGGATATCACGAGTCCACAACAAAATGAAAGTCCAATTTCGTCCAAAACATTGCTCCCCAGCGCGTATTCCCCATTCCGTCCAATAACGTCCCCATTGCACGCTCAGGTTGCGCTGCCATTCGAATTCAATCGCGACAGATGTCGAAAAATCACCAGTCGCTACGAAAGCGCGTAATGCTTTACCGAGTAAACACCGACGCACCTGGGAGGTTTTTTTGGTTATGTAAAACGAAGTGTGGGCGGCGGACGAAACGACTCTCGATCCTTGAGCCATTTTTCACAAAAACTAATTTCCTCGGCGCGGCGTTCGTATCCTTCGGGCGGAGTTGCGCGTGCATAGGCCACCAAACTCGCGAGGATTTTTCCCAAATAAACTGCGAGCGGTTCGTGCCGAAAACCGAGCTCCGTTTCGGCTTTGAATGGATCGAGGACACTCATCCATTGCGAGCTCAGCGGAGACAAGGTTCGTGGCGTAAAACCTGCAGCCACGACGTCGGGCGTTTCCACGGGCACGAGTTTCGATTGTGAGCCGAGCATGCGGGACATCATGCCCACGAGTTCGAAGAGAGACGGCGCTTCGCGTTGACAAACATTGTAGGCTTCGCCGAAGGTATTTTCGCGACCGAGTAATTCCACCAAGAGTCGCGCGACTTCCCCGGCATACACATGCCGAACGATTTGCGGGCCGCCATCGGGAATGATGATCGGACCGCCGTCGAGTAAACGACATACGTAGGGATCGAGCCTTTGATAATGATCCCGCTCGCCAGCGACGATGGGAATGCGAATACGGGTGACGGGAAAACCAGATTTTTGCCAAGCTTCGACCAGGGCATCTTCGCAGTCGCGTTTGCCCATTCCATATTCCCAATTCGCCAATTCGACTTCCGCCGTCGGGCGTTCTTTCAATGGTCCGTCATAATCGGATTCTTGTGCCGGTCGCGGACAGTCTTGCCGCACCAAATACACCTGCCCCGTACCAATCATCACGTAATGCCCGACGCGCCCTCCAAGAGCCTCGACGGACCCTCGAGCATCTTCGTAACGATAGGCCGTGAAATCGACCGCGGCATCAAAACGCCGATTACTCATGTGCCGGGACAAATCCGCGGACATCCGATCGCCAACGATCCGCTCGACGCGATCGCCAAAAGGATCCACGCGCGTTCCGCGATTGAAAATCGTCACTCGATGGCCCCCGGCAAGGAGGCGGAATACGAGTAGCGGGCCGACAAACCTGGTCCCGCCAATCACCAACACATGCATGCACCCCTTGTATCAGTCCTGCCCCGCCAGACTCAACCTGATCGCGCCCTCCAAACTGGTTCATCAATGATCCACCCTGGCCATGAATTTGACACATTCATTCCTCGATTCATTCGCCGCTTCGCCCGACGAACGCCCTAGCCCACGCGTAAATCATCCTCGTGAGCCCAGGGAACACCGGTTCGTTTTCGAACGTCTCGGTCCCCAAACCCCACATCGATTCGGTCACTTCTCGCCCATCGAGAAGCGCCACTCGCGCGGCATCAGCCGCCTGTTCGGAGGAACATGCAAGCTCAAGCCTCTTTCGTCGATCTCCTTCAAGACCCTCGAGCCGAGCGCCCCGAGACGAGTTCAACGGCATCCGTGCCGACGGAAACTTCGGTCGATACCGTACCTGTTCAGCGGGCACCGACGTTTGCCTCGAATCTCCTTGGCGAAGGATTGATTGACGAAACACTCTCGTTATCGGAAGGTTTTCGTCGATTTGGCATCGCGGTCGCTCTGGCGGCTGGATATGGCCTGGCCGTAGGAACGCGACAAGGAGGTTTGTCGCTCTTGAAACATGCGGTTGCGGTGCCTCTGGCGCCGATTGCCGTGGCGGGCGTAGGAGTGCCCGCGCTGCTCATCGTGCTCACGTTGTTCGATGCGCCGGTGAGTCCAACCGCGGCGTTCTCGGCAGCTTCACGAGGTGCTGCGGCTACAGGGTTGGTCCTCGGAGGTCTGGCACCGGCGATGGCGTTGTTTGTCACGACAACCAGCACGTGGCATGGGGCAGCCATCAGTGCGGGGCTGGGTTTGATCCTGGCGGGAATCTTTGGTTTGCGGGCCTTTTTGCGGGCGATTGGCGCACCGATTCGTAACGCCGACGCTCTTCCGCGAACCGTGAGTGGGTTTGCCCTGGCCGGGTTTGCCCTTTTTGCAACCGCGCTTTCCGCGCGCATTTGGTGGAGCATGTTGCCGATTTTTGGAGGTGCCCTGTGAGCGCTCACGTTCTTGCCCGCTTGCTTCGTTCCCCTGGTGAAGTGGCCCGAGCTTGTCGCGATGACGACGAGGAAGTCCGCAACATCGCTTCGTTTTCGCTCGCGTCGACGATTCTCGGCGCC
>DAOMZH010000151.1:0-15597 GCA_035437985.1 Polyangium sp. (in: bacteria)
GCCTCGTGGGCTCTGCGATCCATGGGGCGACGCAGACGGGTCCCCGGCAGGCTCCGGTGACCCGGGGCGGGCGCAAGCCCCATCAACCCATTGCCAAGAAGTGGTTGGACAACGGCGGCTCAATTGACCAGAAAGCCAACGGAACGACGACGTATACGCGCAGCGACGGCGTGAGCGTGACGTATGACAAAGAGGGCTACCCGGACTTCACGCCGTACAGGCACCCCACGGTGAAGGATGTACAGATTCAGTTTACGGGGAGTTATGAGAAGGACTTCGCGGTCGCAGACAAGGCTGCAGGTATCACTGAAGAGATGAGGCAACAACAAAATTATACCTGGCATCACCACCAAGATGGAAAGACGATGCAGTTGATCAAGAGAGACGTGCACAAAGATTTCTTCCACACCGGCGGTATGGCGGGTGCAAAAAAATAGGAGCGCCACAATGCGAATGAAAATCGAAGACCCTCACGGTGCAACATCTCTAGACGAAATCACCCAATTCGAGGTACGCTGGAGCCGGTTACTGCCGCTCGAATACAAGCAGTTTCTATTGAAGTCGAACGGTGGATGGCCTACGCCCAATGTGTTCGAGGTCCCCGGTTGGCATGGTCAAGGGAATTCGGTGATGTCTTTCTATGGCATCCATGAGGGCGAGAAGGTTGATCGCCTCGACAGTAACTGCAAAACATACGAAGAACGCGTACCAGACGACCTCATTCCGATCGCCGATGATGCCAGTGGGAATGTGATCTGCATTGGCTGGACAGGCGAACGCGAAGGCAAGATCTATTTTTGGGATCACGAGGACGAGATCGACGAGGACGGCTGCTTCCGCACGGACTACCGCAATGTCTACCTGGTGGCGAATAGCCTGCAAGAGTTCCTCGACAACCTCATGACCCACGAAGAGTTTGAGAAAAAGCACCCGTAAAAGGAGAAGCGAAGCAGACTTCTTCCACACGGGTGGCATGGCTCCGGCACGGACTCCACGCGGTCAAGCGACTACGCAGCTTCGACTTTCCCCGCGATCTCCTTCGAATGTCCACAAAACTGCCACATCTTCGTGCTCCAATGACGTTCCGCCATGTTGAACTTCCCTCGCATGCCCTTTCTGCTGCCAGCGCCCTCGACATCCCCGCCCGATCTTGCGCGGCGGGCCTTCGATATCGGCTTCGCGCTCCTTGGTTGCCAGGTCTTTGCGCCATTTTTCCTCGTCGCTGCGGGCCTCATCCAACTCGACGATGGCGGTCCCGTGTTTTTCCGGCAAGATCGCGTCGGGCGCGGACGCAAGCCGTTCGCGATCCTCAAATTCCGCACGATGCGCAACGGTAAGGTCACGCGTGTCGGCAAGTGGCTCCGCGCGACGGGACTCGACGAGACGGCTCAGTTTCTGAACGTGCTTCGTGGGGACATGAGTATGGTCGGCCCGCGGCCTCTCACGCAGGCCGATGTCGAGCGTCTTGGGTGGACTCTAAAAGAGCACGATGGGCGGTGGGAGGTGAATCCGGGGATCACTGGGCTTGCTCAGCTCTTCGGTTCCAGGACGGCGCGTGGCGCGTTGCGACTCGACAAACTCTACGCCGCGAAGCGGTCGGCTTGGCTCGATACGCAGATCATAGCCGCGTCGTTTGTCGTGAATCTCGCGGGCAAACAGCGGACCCGGGGGTGGCTCCGCCGGATGCGCGCCGTGCGCAGACGCGCGACCAGGATGTATTTCCGAGGAAGTCGATAATCTCGACCAATACAGGAGGATTCGATGAATATCCAGCGACGCATTGACCCCGAAGAACCATTTCGATCGCCGATCGAGCCCCGTTGGGTGCCACGTTCGATGCGCGTCGCCCCGCCGCTCGATGCGATCTGGACTGCAGGACCGATCACGCCTCGACGCGCGCTCCTCATCAATCCGTTTTACCCGAAAGACCCCAATGCGAGCTTCGGGAAACACGTCCTCACCCCGACGCTTGCCCTCACGAGCATTGCTGGCGCCACCCCGCCAAACTGGAACGTCACGTATTGGGACGAAAACCTCCTGCTCGGCCCGCCGCCCTCCAATCCTCTCCCCGAAGTCGTCGGTATCACGGTGCATCTCACCTTTGCCCAACGCTCCTACGAGCTCGCCCGGGCCTATCGGGCCCGGGGGTGCAAAGTCGTGCTCGGAGGTCTCCATGCGCTCTCGTGTCCGGAAGAAGTCGCTCCGCACGCGGATGCAATGGCCATTGGCGAGGGGGTCGAATTATGGCCGCAGATTCTCCGCGACGTGGAGGCAGGCACGCTAAAAGCCGTTTATCGCGCGGACTTCGAACGACCTTACCGCGATGACCCCCCGCCGAAGCGCGAGCTTTTGCCCCGCGAGAGTTTTCTGACGACGACCAGCGTGAATGCGACCCGCGGCTGTCATAACCGCTGCGGCTTTTGTTATTTGGCTACAGATGGCCTCCGAATGCCGTACCGTATGCGGGATCCCGAGCAAATCGCCGCCGAGATCCGCGACGACGGGCAGCCCTATGCTGTTTTTACCGATAACAACCTCGGCTCGAACAAAAAATATCTCCATAAACTTTGCGAGGCCCTGCGCCCTCTCGAAAAGATCTGGAGTGCTGCCGTTACCCTCGACGTCACGGATGATCCATCTCTTGTCCGCGCGATGGCCCTTTCGGGTTGCACGGGGGTATTCATTGGGTTCGAATCACTTTCGGACGATAACATCAAAGAATCGCGAAAAAAGATGCCTCGGGCTGCCGATTATGCGCGGCGTGTCCGTATGCTCCACGAAAATGGCATTCAAGTCAATGGCAGTTTCGTCTTGGGGTTCGACCATGACAAAAAAGATTCATTCGCGGCCCTGGCCGAGTGGATCGAAGACACACGCCTCGAATGCGCCACGTTTCATATCCTCACGCCGTACCCGGGAACTCCGCTCTTTCAGCAAATGGAGGCGGAGGGGCGGCTTTTGCACAAGGATTATAGCCTTTACGACACGGCGCATGTCGTTTTTCGTCCCAAAAACATGAGCCCCGAAGAGCTTGCGCAAGGGTATGCTTGGCTCTACCGGCGTCTTTTCTCACATGCCTCGATATGGGAGCGGCGTCCGTCGGATCCCGAAGCGATTCTGCCTTATCTTGGAATGAGTTATTTGTACAAGCGCTCGAACCTGATTTGGCATCTGCTCATTCGATCGAAGCTCACGCACAAGGTTTGGTCGCCACTCGTCGAATGGACCAGGCGCCGTCACGTGACATTCCGCGAACGTCTTGCCGCGCTCCCCATTGAAAGTCCACTGGGGCACGATGCGGAGCCGAGGCGCAGGGGCATTACGGTGGTCTCGGCGGGGCTTTGATCTTTCGGACCAAGGAGTCAGCTCGGAGCTCGGACTTTTCACTCTAAACTTCGATATCTGCCTCCAATCGCAAGGGGAATTACGTTCGGCTCCTCGCCGAAAATACATCGAGTGTCCACAAGATCGCCATCCCCCTTGCTATGTCGTTCTGCTTGCGCGTAGGATGCCATCCGTGGCGCGCAAAGTCGACGGACAGCTTGGAGACAAATACCAACTCTCGGCCATACTCGGGCAAGGTGCAAACGGTACCGTCTACGCGGCCAAGAATCTGCGCACGCAGAAGCGTATTGCGATCAAATCCCTGCATCTGCGGGCGGGCCTCGAGCCAGGGAGCCCGGAAATCTTGCGGTTCGAACAAGAAGCGCGGATTGCGGGCTCGCTCGACTCCCCACACGTCGCCCAGGTCCTCGATATCGAACACGATCCGACGACGGGTTTGCCATTTCTCGTCATGGAGCTGCTTCGAGGCGAAGACCTGCAGTCGCTGCTCGATCGCGTCGGGCCATTGCCAGTGGACGTGGCGCTGCGCATAACGGCCCAGGCTTGTGCGGGGCTTGCCGCAGCGCATATCGCGGGGGTGATTCATCGCGACATCAAACCGGCGAACATTTTTCTTGCCAAACAGGAAAAAGGGCGCATCGTCGTGAAGATCCTCGATTTCGGAATTGCCAAAATACGCCGCCTGCCCGATGCTTCGGGCAGCTCGGAAGCCTTGGCTGCTCCGGCCGTGTCCATGACCGAGACGGGGGAAATGCTCGGTTCGCCGCTGTTCATGTCGCCAGAGCAGGTGGACGGAAGCAAGCATGTCGATGGGCGAAGCGACTTGTTTTCGCTGGGGGTGACGCTTTTTACGATGCTTGCGGGCAAAGCGCCACACGCGGACGTGAAGGCGTTCCCTATGCTCTTGGCGCGATTGCTCAATGCGCCTCCGCCGCCGATTCGGACCATTGCGGCTTGGGTGCCTGTCGATGTAGAAGCATTTCTTCAAAAAGCGAGCGCTTTGAATCGTGACGATCGCTTTGCCAATGCTCAAGAAATGCTGACCCATTTAGAAAAACTCATCCCGAATGGCTCGGAGCTGCGTGAAGATATGCTCATCGGCCGGGGTGATGCGGCGGGACCCGTCGTCGAACAGATGGGTAGCGATCCGTATGCGCGGACGGAACAGGCCATGGTGACGGTGGCGGTGGAACCGAGTGCCACGGGGCACGCGACGACGATGAAGAATGCGGGGTCTACGGTGTCGGTAACGGTGGATCCGAATGCAACCGGGCACGGCGCGACGCTGCAAAGTGGTGCGTCCACGACTGCGGGAACCGCAGAGCCGCAAGCGAGGGATCACGCGGCGACGCTGCAGAGTGCGGGGGCGTTGGTCAAAGTGGCGGTGGAGCCAAACCCCGCACCAAATCGAATGCGGTTCGTCATGGCCATAATCCTCGTGGTCTTGGCCATTCTTGGAGCATTGTTTTGGTTTGCCCGTTGAGTCGAGAATAAACAAAATGAATCAACAACAAATTGTGGCCTATGTCGAGCGACTTCGAAAATCGCGCACCTTCGAGGACGCGGCGCTCTCGATGCTCCGGGAAATGCTGAATGTGGCGAAAGAGGCGCTTTCCAAGAGTCCCTTTGCGAGCCGCGGCAAGGTCCTCCGCGGCATGGCGCATTTGCGTCCCGGGGATGGATATCGACGGCTCATGGTGCTCGACGACGGGCCAGCGGGCGGCGACATGTCCATTTCGTATTTACCCTCGGCCAATGTTTGGCGCTGGATTGCTACGCAACAAACGTCGATTGCGGTCGATGTTCCTTTGGGCCGGGTGTGGACATGGGTAAAAGATGCCCCGCAAGTGCTTTTCGAGTCGGCATTCGCTGGCGAGGAAACCGTCAATCGCTTGCGGAGTCGGGACACGAGCCATCTTTATGCAATTCCCTTACGCTCATTCCAAGGTGCGGTCGACGGAATGGCCACGGTGGAACTGAATTGCGTGCACGCATTGGGAGACGACTTCCTATTTCCGGCCGTTCACGAAGCTTTGTTGTTATGCGCAGATCTCGCCGCGCCTTATCTTTCAAGTTTGCCGTTGCGTCCGACGACCGCAGGCGCCACGGACGACCTTTTGCCGGTGATTGGTGAAAGCATGGCGGGGCTTGTGGAAATGCTCCGCGTTTTTGCGGCGCAGGAAGAAACCCTGCTCATTGGTGGTCCGACGGGCGCAGGGAAATCGCGAATTGCTCGCTGGTGCCATTCGAAATCATTGCGGCGCGGTGGTCCTTTTGAAGTGCTCGACCTGATTGCGGTCCCTGAAGATTTGCAAATGGCGGAATTGTTTGGCTGGAAAAAAGGCGCATTCACGGGAGCCGTGCGCGACATGCCAGGCGCGGTGACGCGAGCCTTCAAAGGGACGCTTTTTATTGACGAAATCGACAAACTCTCGCTCAAGGCCCAGGCGGGGTTACTAAAGCTGCTCGAATCGCGGACGTATCGACCGATTGGGGATGGCGCGCGCGAGCAGCAAGCGGATGTTCGCTTCATCATTGGCAGCAACATGGATTTGCACGAATGCGTGAAGCTGGGTCGATTTCGGGAGGATCTTTATTATCGTATCAATGTTTTGCCGATGAAAATCCCGGCCTTGGACGAGCGGCGGGACGAGGTGCCGGGGTGGGTGCGTTTCATGGCGTTGCGCCGACATCGGGAGAGCGTACCTGGAGGTGAGTTACGTTTGACGGCAGCGGTGGAGCGGGTCTTGGCGGAGCATACGTGGCCGGGCAATTTGCGACAGCTCGACAACGTGGTTCGTCGAGCCTATGCCTTGGCCTTGATGACGCACGGACAAACCGGTTCGGAGATTGTCCTGGATGAACGGCATTTCGAGCGGGCCTTGAGTTACGAGAAAAGCAGCTCGCGCCGGACGACGCTGGACGCATTGCGGAGTGCGGCGAGCGCGATTGTGGGCGAGGCGGAGCGGCTGGAGGAAAAAGGCGAGGTCTTCGATTTGGATTTATGCGACGCGTTTCGGGGAATGGTGCTGGGAACTGCGGCGCAGAATCTAGGGAGCCGGGAGGCGGCGTTTCGGCTGTTTGGAAAGGGCGCGCAGGTGCAGAGCCGGAATCACCACAAGCTGCTGCGGAGGGAATTGGAGAAGGTGGACGCGTTATGCAAAGCGCTCGGCGAGGAGGGCGGGGTGTTCAAGGGGGTGGCGGGGGATGAGGGGTAGGGTCAATGGGGCAGATCGCCACCCTCACCTTCCTCAGTACCATAACAAGAGATGTCTTCCGTCTTCAGACGCACTGCAATCGTCTCAGTGTAGTCATACGCCGGAAAAGCGAAGTATCTGCCGTCGGGGCCCGACGAGACCCACTGGCCCCCAAAGATCCCCACGTTGCAGGCTCCCAAGGTCGTATCGCAGACCCGCTTCGCCATCGCAGCAGCCGGATCGCCGCATGCCGTCGCGAGCATGTCGAACCAGCTGATGTACATCTCGGAGTCGTCTGGCCCGAGGAACAGGTTACCGAATGCGATCGCCTCGATATAAGGGAAGACGCTCGCCAGATCCGGGTTGTACTCGATTGCCGGATGGTTGCCCTCGAGCAGGATCTTCACGGGTGCTCCGTACGCATTCAGCTTCTGGATCATGCACGCCGATACCCACCGCTGCTGTGTTTCCGTGAGCGGTTGCGCAACCCAAGGTCGGGCAAGCCCCCACCAGCCTTTGTACTGCTCCTTCGTGATCGGATCCCATACACTTTGCCACTTGTCGAGTGCGCAACGGACTGCCGATCTGATAAACTTGCGCCCTTCCTCGGAAACGTCCGGGAACTTCGCGATATACGGCTCGTTGGTCAGGCCGTCGACGGCGTGGACGAGCTTATAGGCCGCTAACTTGTTGAGCGCTTCCATCGTTTCTTCTTCGTCCACTCCTTTGGGGTAGTCACCATTGGGACCCGTAGGCGGATCTTCCGGATCGCCGGTGGACGCCGGTGCGACCGTCGCAAGAGCGAACGCATTCGCAGCGACCATTTCCTCATCGTTTTCCGCCGCGATACAACCTGCCGCCAAGGGGCAAGCCATCGTCGCCATTGCCGCAAAACCCAAAAACATGACGGAAGATCGATTTCTGCTCATAATTGCCTCCATGTTGCCGCGAATCGTTTGGATACCATTTCACCCATTGCACCCATCGTGCCAGACGAGCCCAAGCCAGAAAAGAAACGATTTCGCCGCTTGTCGAGAACCTCGGGCGCGCTGCTCGTCGCCAGCGTCGGAAACGTGCGTACAGCCCGTACGAGTGTTGCGTACCTGCTGAACGCGGACGACGTCACAGGAGCCCCATCACCTCTTGGAGGTCTTTCCCGTGCTCGCGCTGTAGCATTGGATCCTCCCGAAAGGCGCTCTCCAATGCCTCTCGCGCTTTCTTCGCGAAATCAGCGCGCGCGTTGCCGGGCTTGGTCGCGAGCGCTCGCGTCACATACAGCAGGCCCTTGGCCAGGAGTGCTTCGGGGATGCGAGGTTTTTCCGCGAGGGCTTTGTCGGCCATCTCGAAGCCTTGCATGACGTCCTTTTCGTTGTTTTTGCCAAGACGCTGGGCCCACAAGGCGCGCTGGGCGTAAATTCTGGCGGCAACCTTGTAAGCGGTCACGTTGTTCGTGCCCGCCTCCATCAAGGGACTGATCAGCGTAAGGGCGGCGTCCCATGTTTCGGGGTTGACGTCCTCGAGCCGCTTCGCCGCCCGAACCGTGGCCAGCTCGACGTCCACACCAAGTTCGCGGATGTCCGGGGTCATGGTGCCCCGTGCTTTTGCGGTTTCCTGAATGGTGCGTCGAGCGGCATCCAGGTGCACTCGTGCGTCGAGGCCTTGATCGAGGGCGTAACACACAAGCAGAAAATGACAATAAGCCACCTCGGCGAGCAGAAAAGGTTCGTTCGGCTGTTCTCCGGCAAACGCGTGAACTGCGTCGAAAGCGTTTCGGCACGAGGGGCCAGGATCCCGACCAAGGACATGCTCGCGCCGAGCCAAAAGGCGGTGGACACGGGTTTTCCAGTAGGCTCGACGCCATGGATTGGCGTCGACCTGCTTCTCGAGGGCGGTGAGCGCATCGAACAGCGCCGAGACGGGTGCTTCTTCGGCTCGCTTGCCGTTGATTTCGCGGCGCACGAACCAGGCGAGCGCTTGGACTTTCTCGTGCACGGGGGAAGTAAATGCTGGATCGAGCGCGATGGCCCGATCGAATTGCGCAATCGCCGCCTGGAGGTCCTTCTTCACGTCCTGTTCGTGTTTGTCAGCCATCTTGGCCGCTGCCACGTGAGCCGTGCCGAGGTCGTTGAACGCCCAGGTGAAATGGGGGTCCATTTCGATGACTCGCTGAAATGCCGCAATGGCAGGCGCCATCGATGCCTGCCGCCCTTGTGCATCGAGCAGTGTGGCGTTCAGGTGCAGCGCCCTGGCCAGCGCATAATGCGCCATGACGTCGTTGCCGCTCATGCGGACGCTTTCTTCAGCCACCCGCACCGCTTCCTCCGCAATACGCCGAGATTCGTCGCTCGTATCGCCTTTCATCGCGTGCACGCGCGCGGCCATCACGAGCGCCTGTTGCACCCGCGCCTGCACGTCCTTCGCGCTCGCACCCACAGCTTGCGCACACGCGTGATCGGCAATCTCGAGTTCCTTTTTCATGGACGAACCTTTTTCGGCCGTCGCCCACGCCATCTTCTCCCAAAGCTCACACTCCGCCCGATGCATTTCCGGCTCGCTCTCCGCCATGCGCGACGCAATCTTGTACGCCTCCGCCGCCGGATCGAAATACCCCTTCATTTTTTCGTAATCGAAGGCCGCATCATGCCGATATTTGCTTCCCTCGGCATACAGCGCGTCCGCTTCGAGCTTTTTCGCCTCGTACATCCACGGCGCTTCTTCGAATGCCTTTTTCGCTTTCTCGCGCGCCTCGTCGTTTTTCCCTTCGTACAACGCAATGAGCCCCTCCACGTACACCGGCGCTTCGATATCTACGCCACCTGCCGATCGCAAATGCCCAAGCGCCGGATCCCGCAATAACACTGCCAGCTCTGCCTCGCGTTTCTTGCGCTCTTCGGCATTCGTAATGCGCTTCGTATCCGCCAGCGCTTTTCGATACAGCTCCCCCAGGGTTCGTCCCAACGCATAATGCAAATCCGGCGACGAATACCCCGCCGCCACGGCTTTTTCCAAATGCTGGCGCGCGGCCCCAATGTCCCCGAGCGCCAATTGCCCGCGCCCAAGCGCATATTCAATCGGTCCCTCCCCTGCGCGTCCGGCCTCGTTTCTTCGTTGTTCAATGGCGTCGAGCTTCCGGCGCACCACATTTCGTTCGAGCTCCACATCGTGCAAGGGCAGCTCATAAGCGGCCCGCAAAAAGAGCTCCGATTCTTTCATTCGTTCGCCCAGCTCTTGCGCCATTTTCGCTCGCGCCGCCGATTCTTGGCGCGCTTTCACCCACACGCCCCCAAGCGACAACGCGGCAATGACCGACATGCTGCCGAGCGCCGTGGCGAGCTTGTGTTTGCGGGCCTTTTTCCATAACACATAACCAAACGAGGCTCGTCGTCCCAAAATGGGCTCGCCATCGAGAAATCGTTGCAAATCCTCGGCAAGCGCCCGCGCAGAATCGTAACGCCGCGCCGGGTCGCGTTCGAGGCATTTCATCACGATGGTGTCGAGATCCGCCGACACGCCTTTTTTGGCTTGCGACAAAGGTGGCGCGTCCTCGAAGGCCACAAGCAAAAGCAGTTTCCACGGATGTTCCGCGACAAACGGAGGCCGACCTGCAATCAAGCTGTAGAGCGTTGCGCCCAGCGAATACACGTCGGAGCGTCGATCCATCGTTCGAACATCACCTTGCGCTTGCTCGGGTGACATATAGGCCGGCGTGCCCAAAATGGCGCCCGTGACCGTTTTGCCCTTTTCCTCGACCTCTTTTGCCAAACCAAAATCCATGATGTACGGCTTGAGCGTGCCGTCGATACGGCGCTCCACCATGATATTTCCAGGCTTGATATCGCGATGAATGATCCCGAGCCGATGGGCTTCGTGCACCGCGGCCGAAACCTCGCCCATGATTTTCACGCGTTGTTCGAGGGACAAATTGGCAGCCAATTTCGAAAGCGATTCGCCTTCGATGTACTGCATGGCAATAAACGGCTCGCCATCGACCTCGCCGGCTTCATAAACGCGACAAACATGTTCGTGCTCGATGCGGGCTTGCGAACGCGCTTCTTGAATGAACCGCGCCCACGCATGGGGGTCAGCTCCTTTGAGGAGTTTGAGCGCGACAATTCGTCCAAGCCGCGGATCGCGACCTCGGTAGACCGTGCCCATGCCGCCTTCGCCGAGGAAATGGATATCCTCGTAGCGTTCGGCGAGCGAAGGCGGGACGGTTCGACGTTCGGAAAAAGCGCCTGGGAGCGATGGTCGCGGAATGGGTGCAGGGGCAGGATCACCCGCAAGCACGGTGGTGGCTTCGACGTCGACGGGGGCGTTAGAGGAAGATTTGGGATGGGCCGTCATGGGACTTCTATCCGTGTTGGCAAAGCACGTGCCGTTCGGATCATGGTGCGGAGGCTCATGAGAGCGAAAATTGTTGGCGTCGTCTACAGGCAGTAGACGTCTTGCCGCGTCTTTTTGGGGGTGGTGGGCAGTTCCGCAAATTCTTGCGCTATTGTTGGACATTCATTATTCTGCGTTCCCGTACCTCGTTTTCCAGGGAACCCCATGCGTACTCATACGTTCACGAAAACCATCTCCGCGCTGTCGATGTTGTTTGCCGCCGCATGCGGTTCGTCGAGCCAACCTGCCGACAAGCCGGTAACGCCTGAAGTCAAGCCTGAAAAATCCACGGGGTCTGATAGCGGGGCAGCAAAACCCAAACGCGGCCTGGAGGCTCCCGACAATGATCCGGCGCTCGTTGCGCTGGCTCGTGAGGCGCAAAAATGCTTTCGCAAACCCGAATGCGAAGCGCAAGGCAAGTGGTACGAGCCATTTCACATGGGGCGCCAAGTCGATTTCAAGACGCTGGTCAACTTGATTGAAGACGAACACCCCGAAATTCGCAGTTTGGCGGCGGGAATCTTACGCGGGAAAAAAGGTAAACCGGGGTTTCATACCGATCGCGCGTATGCGACGCGTGTGCTCGATGCGCTCGATCGTGAGCAGGACGAAGATGTTGCCCGAGAACTCGCGTTGACGGCTGGATTCATCGACGTGAAAGCGACGGGGCTCGAAGAGCGAATGCTCAAAATCATTCATTTTGATACGCGCGAAAGAGTGCGTGTGCGAATGCTCGAATCGATTCTCGATAACAATTGGGATGTTCCCACGGTAACGGGAGCGGTGAAAGGAATGACGAGCGATGCGAGCGGTGACGTGCGCGTTGCGGCAGTACGTGCATTCGATGTGGCCGAACTTCATGCCGAAGCGTGTCCATTTTGGCTCTCGAACCTGACGCACCAAGACATCTACCTCGCGGACAAGTGCACGTATTACCTCGTTTCGGAGTCGTGCAAGAACGAATATGAGGAAATGCTGAATGCTGCGACGACTCGTCCGCCGCCGAGCCCGGAGAACCTTCAGCCGTTATGCCAGCGAGAAGACACGCCGGCGGCCGTGAAAACGAAGCTTTTGGGGCTCACGGAAGCATGGGCGGCCAATTCGAAGCTGCATGGATCGCAACGGGTGCAGTCATTGAAGCTTTTGGCGACGTGTGATCCGGCGCGGGCCAAAAAAGCGGTCGCTGCGTTGACGAAGGACGCAGACGAATCGGTACGGGACACGGCGAAGGAACTAGAGAAATCGCTTCCGAAGAAATGAGCGGTTCGTCCGGACTTTCCTAGCTCCCTGAGCGCCTCGCGACGCATGCGCTTGCGTCCCAACAGGCGCAAGAGCAGCGTTTCCCGAGTCTTCGGTAGTTCGCTGACGCATTTTCATGTCAGGAAGGGTCGCGATCACGCGATAGTCGTGTGAGGTGCACGAGAATTCGTCGATGACGCATTTCGTTGCGACGACGAGGCGCGTGTATCCATCGTTTAGAAGGTGTTGAACAGGCGTTGCGAGCGTTGTGATGTTAGGGAGGACGACGGAAGCGTACTTCAGTACGCTGAGTAAGTCCGACCGACGCTTTGCAACGCGCAGCAGCCTGTTCAACACCTTCTTAGGTCCATCAACAACGAAGAGGGAATCCATGCGAAACCATTGGATGGTGCTTGCTTGCGCAATGACATTGACTTGTCTTGGCTGCACTGAGGAAAGTTCGGACGAATTGGTCATCGAGGGGCTCACGGAGAGGGAGGAATTCACCGGAGAGACAGAACAGGCATTGTCGACCGCAACGTTTAGCGGCGTCGTGCGGAATGAGCGAGGTAGTGCGGTTGTCGGAGCAACGGTGAAAATCAACGGGGTCGTGTCGACGACGGACAGCACGGGGAGGTATTATCGCTCGGTTGTCGGCTCGACGAATGGATATCAGATATCGATTACGATGCCGGGGTATGTACCGACGCACGAAGTTGCCTTGACCGGCAAACTTGGGTCGATTCACGTGTTACGGCTGCCGGAAATCAGGCAGATCAATCCGACACAATCGAATACGGTGACTTCGAGCAAAGGCGTGCAGGTGACCATTCCTGCAAATTCGCTCGTGGATGCCGCTGGTGTTGTCGTCACCGGCCCAGTGAATATTTTGATTGGGCCTTACGATGCGCAAAACATGCCGGGCGACTACACGGCGACGAATGCCGCGGGCCAAACCGTAGCCCTCGAAACGGTCGGCGCTGCGTATTTTGGGGCCGTTCTTGCCAACACCGGGGCAGAATTGCGCCTTCGCTCAGGCTATAGCGCCACAGCGACCATACCCATTCCGACGAACATTGCGGCAATGCCCGCGTGCGTGGCGGCGAATACGTGCAGACACGCCATGTGGCGTTTCGATCAGGTTACGGGCAGGTGGATCGAAAAGCAAGCGAATCGAACGTTTACGTCGACGTCGACGACATTCGTCATGACGGGTGGGACATCCGCGATTATCGACAATGGCGGGTTGGGGATGTGGAACGCCGATATCGAAAAATCGGCGCCTGCATGCACGGTGGTGCAGTTTGTCGGGATTCCCATGGATTGTTATCGCCCGCCGTCAACGCCGACAAACGCGGACGAACCTGGCCTCAAAGTAACGATGGACCTTCCCAATTCGACCAATTCAGCCGTGATATCGAAGCCGGAACGCGTCGTGTCGTCTCTACCGTTCACTACCACGTACAACATCACGGCGAATGTGCTACAAAATGTCGGAGTTACGTTTCCCGCTGGCGCACCAGCGTATTGCGCCGCAAACCTCGAAATCTATTCGGATACGGCACCAGCGCCGGGATATCCGACCTATACGCCCAATGGTGGAACGACCCGAATCAATTCGGGAGCGCCATGGGGCGGAGTCGGCATGCCGCGTGCGCAAGGAACGTCGAATGTGATCACGTTGGCCGACGTGAGTGCGGATCCTCCCAAAGATCCCTGCAAATCGCACGTGTTGATCACGACGAGCGATCAGCCCACAGCGGCGGTGAAAACCGCTATGACCTGGTCCATGCTGAATACGGCGCAATCGAGTGCTTCCAACGTCTATGGTCGCCCGGGGGCGGATGCCAAAACGGAACCCTATCAAGGTGACACTTGGACAAACAACAAGTTGCCAGTCTTGTGCATCAGCAAGACGCCGTTGTTGCCTTCGCCGAGCACGTCGGTCATTGGTGCGCCCTACCAAACCCCTGGGGGTGCGTGGCGGGCGACGTGGTCTGGCGGAATGATTGCAGTGACGTCGCCGGTGAAGGGTACGAGTTTGACCTCGAGGGCGACGGCAGACGCGTTGTGTGCGAGTCAGTTTGGCGCGGGGTATCGGATGGCGGAGCATCACGATGGTGATCCGACCCTTTGGAGCGGCTGGGATTTCTGGGGAAAGGTGTACGGGGCAAACCTCGGCCCGTTCAGCGGCAAGCGATACTGGGTCGCGATCAACGACACCACAGCAAATCCCTGGTAATTTCGGGAGATTGAGAAAAACGCGCGCGCAAGAAAAAAGTTGGTCAGGCTTTCCGGGTTCGTCGCGATGACCCTAGCAAGGAAACGACGTTTGTCCACCTAGCGTGTACAGGGCGAACGTTTGGCTGGAGGTTGGCGATGAAAACGTCTCGAAGTTCGCGCTTGGCCAAGCGCTGTGCGCTGTTGTTTGTCCCGGCAATTCCGTTCGTGTTGGGAGCGAATGAAGATGGGTGGTCGGGTTCCGAGGAGCTGCCACCCATCCCCCGCCCTTATGCCTCATCCTGGCAAATTGGCTGCAAGAATGTGCAATTTGAGACGAATGCCACCGAGATCGCGGATTTTGATTCCACGTCCTGGTGTACCGTGTCGGAATTTGCGCGGCCAAAGTATCATGCGAACGCGGATCCTCGATGCACCGTGGGCAACAAGGGCCCTGCGTTTTACGTTGCGGATGGCAAGTTGTATTCAAGGGACTTTTCTCGATCTCACGATCTCGCACCGTTGTTTGGTGGCCGAACGCCCAATGCACCGAGCGCACCCATTGTGACGATACCGGGTACTACGTTGGTGTACGTGTTTTTCGGGTACGCACCCCAGGCGGATACGGAGGAATCGCCGCGGGCGTTTTTTATGGTCTTTGATGCGGAAAAGTTTCGAGACGACCCCAGCCAGACATGGATTCAGGGTCTATTTCCGCTGGATATTGGTTCCAACGAGAATGCTGGTTGCGGAACGATTCACCTCGCGACAGTTGCGTCTGACGCCGAGCATCCGAATCATGCGACGGTGTTTGTCTCGACGTGCCGGCATGCCTACGGCTTTCACATTGCCCCGCCGGCCGACGGATTCTCCCGCGAAAGGTTTTTCAGGGAAGAGATTTCCGCAGACCGAGCAAAACAAAACACGCATCATCGGGCGGAAATGGAGGTGCTCGCGATGAATGGCGGTTATGCGGTGTTTTGGCCATTCGAACGCAACAACGGGAAGCCGGCCATTGCTGTCACACGGCTTCCGCAGGACGGCGTCCCTACCCACAAGACATTGACCTTGGATTTTGGCATCGACCTCGGGACGACAGCCATTCCTTTTATCAAGGGTTTGGAGATTGCCCGCGATTGGCGGTCACTTTATGTAACGTGGCCTGGTGCACCGAATTCACTATTCCAATTCAAGCTTTTCGAACCGGACGGGA
>DAOMZH010000152.1:0-15562 GCA_035437985.1 Polyangium sp. (in: bacteria)
AGCTGTTCTTCGCGGAACTACCGAGGTGGGAAGAGGTGCTCGTAGAATTGTGGCACGGCAAGGACAAAGGACTTGTGTTCACGATGGTTGTGCGGTATTTGGAGAGAGTCGGTGACGTTCCAAAAGCGGAGACCGTGATGGCGCTGCAAAAAATCCTCAAGTTCAGCCCAGCCGAAGAGATCATCTATATCGAAGAGTTCTTGAGGCAAGAAGGAAGGCTCGAAGAAAGGACCCTTGTCTTGTCCACGCTGCTCACCCAACGCTTCGGTCCTCTTTCACCAACTGTCACCAAGCGTCTTCAAGCCGCGACGCGTGCCGAGCTAGAAGCCATGACCTTACGCATCCTCGATGCCAAGACCCTCGACGAAGTCCTCGACAAACCCAAGCGCAAACGGCGCGCGTGACCCCGCTCCCGGTTCAAGAGGCTGGTTCATAGCCGCAACGAACATCTCCGCAGCACCGCCCCCGGTTAAAAACCTAGCCATTCATCTCATTTATTCACCTATCATTCCCTCAGGATCCGAAGCAGTTCCGCGGCTGGTTCAAGGCGTCGGAGTGCGTCACAAAAAACCCGCTGGTCATTGCGGTATTGGAAGCAGTGATCGACGTTGCGGCCGACATTACGCCCACTGTGGTGTACAAAGCGCTCAATGCCCTGTGGCCCAAGAACTTCCTCGGGCAGATGTTCAAGATCATCGCGAAATCGTTGCGCTGGTGGGCATTGGCCCAACTCTTCCTCAAATTTGCGGCGCTTTTCGTTCCCGGGGCGCAAGAGAGGAGTAGCAAGCCCCAAAAAACCAGGAAAAACTCGACGAGCGACAGAGCGACGAAGTGTATGCATCGTGGCAGGATATCGTTTGGCGCCGATCGCGACGCTGGGGGTCGCGCCAGCGGTGATACCTCGAGGCCGAAACGCTCGGTAGGAGGAGCTTACTTCTGGAAACCGTTGCAAACGAACAGGAGGTTATCGCAATTGTCGCCGTCGCACCTCATACCCGTCATGGCCGAGGCTGTTGGGCAGCTAAAATCATTGCTGCCATTTTCGTCGCTGTACCAATAAAAACTACCGTAGGCAATGTTGCTCCACCGTACCCTCACGGTGCCTTTCCAAAGCTCGGAACATCTGAAGTGCATGTTGTCGCTGTAGCCACCTGTCGTGCGCATGCTGCTGATCCAAGTATCTCCGGGGCAGAGCCGCGTGTACCCGTCTTCATTCCTGGCGACGATTTCCGCCCCCTCGTTTTTCATCGTATATCCTGATTCGAGCGCGTAAAATTTGAGCTTGAAATCGTCGGCCTTGGCGCCGCGGATATGCGTGCCAGTAATGAAGCTCCCTGGGGACTGCCATCCTGACGTTTCCTCGCTGAACCAAGGAGTCGTACTTAACGTCGCACTATCAAAGGGAACTTCAATCTGCACTGTGCCCGTCAGCGCCACGCTCGGGACGAATAGGACCAATCCGACGACCGCGGAGCGCAGCAGGACCGATTTTTTTACCATACTTTGGCGCAGGCCGTCGATGAGTGTGGTGAAGCTGCCGAACATACGCGAACGTTGCATTGTCATCATTGTCGCCTCCAACCGTGAGTGAGGAGCAAATCAGGTGGACGCGGTCATTCCCCTCGACCGCGCTTCGTGAACAATCACCCACCATAAACGCTTCGTGGGAATGAGCAAGCAATTATCGATTCGATGGGAATCATGCGGCGATTTGCCAGGACAATGGGCTGTCCGGACGTACAGACATAAAAATACTGAGGAAGTGTGGAGGGAGTCGAGATTTGTATTTTTCGACTTTGCGCTCGAATGTCGGCGACGAGCTGCGCAAGTTTGTCAATGAGATCACGGAATGGAAAGCAAAGGCCGCATTGCTCGAATCCGTGAAGGGCGTTGGCCGCGTTGTTGCCACGACCTTGCTCGCATTATTGCCAGAAATCGGCACATTGAACCGAAAGCAGATCGCTGCACTCGTCGGCGTTGCACCTTTCAATAAAGACAGCGGCAAAAAACGCGGTAGACGGTCGATTTGGGGTGGTCGAGCTGCTGTGCGCACAGTCTTATATATGGCCGCGACAGTCGCTGCGACCCACAATCCTCAAATCGCCGAGCTGTACAAACGGCTCTGCGCCAAGGGAAAGCCAGCGAAAGTCGCGCCTATCGCTTGCATGAGGAAATTGATCACCATCCTGAATGCGATGATGCGTGATGCAACGCAATGGAATCTGGCGTTGGCTCCGAAAAATGCTTGACGGGAGATACACCTGCTCCTGTCTCGCGAGTGCTTGTCTCACGAGACACAGGGCGGGTGAAACATGTGAGACAATACAAATCCCGCGGGCGAGACGCGCGTTCACGCCTGGGCATGCGCCCGAGCAACGCGACGCGCGTACGCCCGTCACGCATACGCGCTCGTCGCGTACGCGCGCGGCAATCATTCTTTCGTCGCCTCATCCGGCAATGGTTTGCAACAAAAAACCGTCGGGTTGATCGGCTTTACTTCGCCGACGAGTTCGCCGCCGGTAGGCTCACACGTGCCAGGGTTATCGATTGCCATCTTCGCCGAAATGGCGCCAACGGGCCATGGCATTACGGTCGTGCATCCGCCGCCGATCTTGTTCTCGAAATGCGGCAATGGCGACGTGCCGCATACGGGACTCTGAAACACCGAAAACGACGCGACGCACTGGCTGTTCACGGGAGCACTACACTTGCATTCCGTGCACTCCATTTCGCCCTCGGTCTTCTCATGGAACAAATGCCGCTCTGGAAAAACTTCCGGGCATTCTGGCAAATTGGATTCGTCCACGGGCAACGAGTATTCAACACAGTACCGGAATTCCGGGGGCGGTGGCGTTGCACTCGGAACGCACTTTTGTCCTGATATCGCGCACGATCCCTCAGCAATACCTTTGCACGCTTTGACGCTCGTTTCCCAGAAAGCACCATTTGCAAAATTCTTTGGCGACGGTGCGAATTTGGGCGGGTCCATTGGCTTTGGCGTTGAGGGCATGCACTCCGAAACGGTCGCCGCGGGCAACCAAACCGAGGCGACATTCTGCCCCGGCCAAATTTGGGGTGAAGAACATGATCCATCCCAGCCCTGGGGCGCCGTGTAATTATCAACGATGCCACTTGGACAACCATCAATTGGATCGATTCCGATCGCGTGCGGCAAGACGCACGTTGGCGCGCTGCACGTACATTTCTCACATGCTGGAGGAAAGACATACAGTCCTCCATATCCCGTGTAATATTCGGAAGTCGCCCGTTCTGGACATTCCGGCATAGATGCATTGAAATCACCGATCCACGCCAAAAATGGATTCTCCGTGAATTTGGACGTGCCCAAATCCACGCAATCGCCCCCGCGCTCTTCACACGTGAGCGATTCCGGCGAAAGTCCTGCGCCATCGACTCCACCATCGCGCGCGCATTCATCGCCCGCGTCGGGTTTGCAATGATAAACAAAGTTGAACTCGCCGCCCGTGCACCCGTTGCCAACGAGCAACAATCCTCCGAGAAAAACGCCCGCCACCGTTGCGCCGACGAATGTTGAAAACTCTCTTGCCACCATTGCAAACGATCCTTTTGTGTATCTCGGGCTCATGGCGACAAAATCGCCATGAGCGTCAAACCACCCACAATTCGACCACCATCCCAGGTTTGGACGAATTGATTTTGCGCCTCTTGTGTAAAAGTTATTCTATCGGACAGGACGGTGAAGTCCCCGCCAAACCGCAACCCAAACGCAGGAGAAAACTGTTGCGTCATTCCGAACGTGGCTCCCAAACCGGGAATGACTTGTGAATCCGTTTGCGTAAAGTAATGCGAATTTTCTACCGCACGAAGTTGTAACGAAGTAATGCTCAGCGCAAGACAACCGTCAAGCCATTTCCAACGGGCGCATGGTCCGCCCATTGCAGCTAAAACCGAAGCATTGATGTTCGCGTGCCCGATGGTTCCCGAGGACCACGCGCCACGAGCCGCAAACATCGCCGAAAATTTGCCGAATGAATAGTTTCCGCCAAGATTCGCACCAAATGCGAACGATGGCGACGCGCCGAATACAATGACGGGACCAAGCGACAAGGTAAAACGCTTTTGCCCATTCGTGGCTTTCGGAGGATTTTCTGGCGTCGTCGGTATATAAACGACTTTGACCGTTTCTTTGCCCTTTTCGGTGACGGTTGTCGTCTCAGCGGAAGGAGCGACTGGGGGCGGAAAATCAAACCGAAGTTCGATATCATGATCACCCTTGCAATCCCACGTTTTGCGAATATCGTCTCGACCATCGAGCTTTGCAACGGCTTCTCCCGTGCCTTTCTTGACGAATGTAAAAAAAGCAGGCAAGCGCGGTTTGAAGCCTTCACCCAAATCAATGACTGTATTCACATCATTCGTGGTAATCGAAAGTTTGCATACGAGTTTGCGCATTCGCTTGTATGCAGTAAAAAAGGCATCCTTCTCTTGCGAAGTCGCACCGGCTGCATCAGTGACGGCATCGTTCAGCAATCCCGCAGCGGCTTCGAACGCGAGTGGGTCATCGAAGTACGAGATCGCAAGCCCCATACGCCCTGCGATCAGCGGATCCCGTCGCACGTCCAGCGCTGCGTTGTACGCCTTGATCGCATCGCTCAGCCGTTTTTCCGCGAGCGCACGATCACCTTCCGCCTTGAGCCTTTGGAAGTGTGCCTCATCCGTCTCGACGTTCGCGGGCGTGGACGTTGACGGCGACGAACCGTTCGCTCGTGCAACGCGCACGCCCGTCATGCACGCGAAAACGCCCGCGAGTAGCAGGAAAATCGCTCGTACACGGACAAACGGACGCATCGCGATCGGCCGTACCACGGAGGGCAAACCGTCACAAGAGAAAAACCTGCAAGAACGGAGAGAACGTACGATCCCGCCGAACCCACGCGGTGAAGGGCGAGGAAGCTTCAGAATGTGCACGTATCGAGGAGGACCTTCACCGCATGTACTCCGCCATGTCGTCGAGCGGCGCGTCGAAGTCGTCCGACATTTCGATAAGGCCACGTGCGCTTCCAAACTTGGGCGCATGTTTGATTTCGGCGACGAGGTGTACCCTTGTGCCATCGTCGCCTAAAAGTACGATGGGTTCACCGCGCATGATGGCTGTCATCAAGGCCGGCCATGTTGCAGCTGCGTCCGCTAAACTCGCTTGCATCTCGTCACTCCCAATCCCAGGTCTGAAACGTGGCGGGGTTTGGTTGCAGAGTCGAGACTGAACGAAGTTTCTCAGGCCAATGAGCCTGCTGATCGAATGGTTGGCGCCTTTTGGTCGGCAGCACCCTCGCGATCCCCTTCGCCCATTCCCAACATTACGCGACGACAAGCACCCCTCACACGCTCGCCCTCGCGTCGTTCGTGTGCCGTGCAGAGAACACACCCACGCTCATGAAGTGTCCAGACATCGTTCCTTGACGCGATCCACCTCGTCTCCGATATCGTCCAACCGCTCCGACGAACGAATCCGAATAAGTCCACATACAGAAACGACAAAGCCCACGAGGGAAGGCGAGTACGTCCACGAACCGAGGTTTTTTAATCAACGACCTCCACCGAATACGTCGTCAAACGGAACCAACAACGCCAACGATGTTGACCCAATAGGTCGTCGAAGACGAACCACGAAGTCCACGTGCTACGCGGACAACGCGAACGACCGCGATGGACTACGTCATCGAACTGGATCGACCTCGATGTCGACCCATCTGTGCTTCGAAGTCCCGAGCTGCGCGCCGATTCATTGAGGGGGTCTTCCGTCGCAAACGAGGCTTCTGCACTTCGTCGGATAGCTGGAGAAAAATTTTTCGATACGCATGAACGTTTTGGACTCGTGGGCAACGAACATGGTGCGCGGAGAGAAGATGCCTGGCGCTCGACGGTTTTCCCGTTTGGCCGGGTATATTCTCGCGGTGCGAATCAAGTCACCCCTCATTGGAGGAGGAATCGTCATGGCACTCATTCAAGGACCAGCGTATACAGGTGAATTGACTTCGGATCTGACGAACGTAAAGGACGTTCTCGTCGATATTCCCCCGGGTGGATTGCAAGGATTGCGGACGGAGCAACCCGGCATGGCGGGGGTGCTTTTGGAACTGGAGCACGTGTTGCCGCAATACGGTGATGCAGCGGAAGTGCATGGAGCGTTTCATTCGCGGATCATGCAGGCTTCGGCCAATATCGAGAAACTTGCGGAACACGAATTGATTTTGGAAAAACAGCTCGAGGTGGTGCGCGAGACCAAAGCGCAATTGATCAACAATCGTGAATATGACATTGGTGCGGTGGCGGCGAAAGTGACGGAGAGCGCGACGCGGCAAAGAAAGCCCGAACTGCTGGCATTATTTGAAAAAACGTTGCGTTATCGGTCGCAAGTGGCGCAGAAAGCGTTGATGACTCGGAAGAAGAATGGCAAAGGCATGCCGCCGGTGCCGCCAAACCCGTGAATCGAGCGAAGTGCAGGTGCTCGTGGTGAAAGCTGGAACGGGCGAACACGCCGTGCCGAGTTTTCCCGTCCCTCACCCTCGCCACGCGCTGAAATTGAACGCCCCTCCACGTCACGCAATCTCGTATTCCCGCACCAACCCTGCCTCGATCAAACCCAACCGATTACGCGCATCGAACTGATGTGCCAACGCTGCAACAGCTGAGGCGGGGAACGACGGCGATCGCCAGCTCATGCGCCAGCGACCGCCATCATCAGGTAGGGATTGTGTTTGTCAGGGACGACGACGTCGCGAGCGGAACGCCAAGAGTCCGAGTGCGCCGAGCAGAGCGCCTACGGTCGACGAGTTTGTCGTGCCAGCCGGCACGTTGCATTCGCAGCCACCTTCGACGATGGGTGGTCCATCACCCGAGCCACCCGAGCCGCCTTCGCCAGCCGCGCCGCCCGTGCCACCAGCGCCGCCGCTGCTAGACGAACCGCCACCAGCACCACCAGCGCCGGCTGAGCCACCAGCGCCGCCAGCGCCGGCTGAGCCACCAGCACCGCCGCTTCCGCCCGTGCCCATCGTGCAGGTTCCACCTTGGCACATGCCATTCGTGCAGGGCGCGCCGTCGGCTTTGACCGGATCGTCACATACGCCGGTCGTCGTCAGGCACGTACCCACGTCATGACATTCGTCGAGCGCCGTGCAGACGACAGGGTTCATCCCAGTGCAAGTCCCACCTTGGCACGAGTCCATTTGGGTGCACATGTTGCCATCGTCGCACGTCGACCCGTCGGTCGCCGTCGGATTGCTGCACGTACCCGTCATGGGATCACAAACGCCTACGACATGGCATTGATCCATTGCGGCACACGTGATCGGGTTTGCCCCTGTGCACGTGCCCGTTTGGCACGTATCCATTTGCGTGCAGGCATCGCTGTCATTGCAAGCAGTTCCGTCAGCGACTGTAGGATTGTCACATTGACCCGTCGCGGTGTCACAGGTTCCCGCCACATGGCATTGATCCTGAGCCACACACGTAACCGGGTTTGCCCCGGTACAGCTGCCCATTTGGCACGTATCGGTTTGCGTGCAGCCATTGCCATCACTGCACGTCGTCCCATCTGCCGCCGCCGGATTGTCACATTGACCCGTCGCCGTATCGCACGTACCTGCTACGTGGCATTGATCCATCGCGGTACACGTAACGGGGTTTGCCCCGGTACACGTACCCATTTGGCACGTATCGGACTGCGTACAAGCATTGTTATCACTGCATGCAGTGCCATCGTTGGCGTTGGGATTGCTGCACATGCCGGTTGCCGTGTCACAAATACCCGCAACGTGGCATTGATCCAGCGCCATGCACGTCACTGGGTTTGCCCCGACGCACGCACCCGTTTGGCACGTATCGGTTTGCGTACAGCCATTGCCATCACTGCACGTCGTCCCATCGGCTGCCGCCGGATTGTCACATTGACCCGTCGCCGTATCACACGTACCCGCCACGTGGCATTGATCCATCGCCATGCACGTCACCGGGTTTGCCCCGACGCACGCGCCTGCTTGGCACGTATCCGCTTGCGTACAAGCATTGCTGTCACTGCATGTGGTGCCATCGCTGGCGTTGGGATTGCTGCACATGCCTGTTGCCATGTCACACGTACCCGCAACGTGGCATTGATCCAGCGCAGCACACACAACGGGCGCGTATACGCAGGTGTTCGTCATGACGTTACACGTGTTCGTTGTGCACGGATTGCCATCGTTGCAATCCGTATCGGCCAAACACGAAGGCACGCAGTCAGCTTCGTCAGCCCCAATGTCCGGAGCAGTCGCCCCGCCATTAACCGATCCTGTCGGACCAGGACGCGTCTGGTTGTCGTAATCGATTGTCAGACCCGGAATGGCCACACCATGGGATTCGATGAACGTGCCCGTCGTCCCGCAATTGAAGTGCAGATCACCCGTCGCAGCGTTTGTGAACGTAACGGGCACGCCCGAGAAGCTCGCACCGTCGCTCGCCGAAGACGTCTGCCATTGCGCAAATGTCTGGTCGGTCGTCAGTCCCCAAATGCCCACGGTCGCGGTGGACGGGCTGTTCAGCACGTTGTTGTTCGACGCCGCCACACTCCAGCCCATTGTTGGGGTCGTGTTGACGTTGCCGATTGCATAATGCTTTCCAGTGCCGCCCGCCCGAACGTTGTTGAAGATGTTGTTGAGCACGCTCACGGGTGTCGTGATCGCCGAAGCGGCTGTGTCGTCCCCACGCAGGAACCCATAACTCGGCAATGATCCGGTCGCCGCGGTTCCTCCGATATGAACCGAGTTGTACGACAGGTTCACCAGGTTCGTGCTGAAGCTTTGCATGATCCCGACAAACTCGGTGTTCGTCGTTGTATTGCCGATCGAGATCATGTTGTTCGACGCGCTCATCCCTGTGCCCAGCGCTGCGCGGATCAAGATACCAATCACGCGTGGCGGCGCCGTTGCCGTCGTTCCCGTCGAGGCGTTCCGGAGGTCGTAGATCGTATTTCGAGTCACCATCCCGTTCGTCGGGTTGGAGTAAGCAATCCCGCTGACCGTTGTCGAAACGGCCCCCGTATTCGTTGCCGAGAGCGCATATACGGTATTTTGAGTCACGGAAGCACCGTAGGTTGACGTACCCGTGTAGAGGATACCTCCAACTGCCGTCCCGCCACCAGCGACTGACGTGTTTGCGTTCGCACTCGAGATGTCGTGGACCGTGTTGAGCGATATCGTGCCAGTTCCGGTGCCTTGGTACTGGAGTCCGCGGATCAGGTGGGCCGTACCGGTCCCAGCGTTCGTCAGATTCGCGAACGTGTTGTTGCTGATCGTCGTCGGCATCGTCAAGCCGACGAGCGCGCCAATGACCTGCTGCCCACTCGTTGCAGCGCCAGTGCTCGTGATCTGGATGCTGTTCGCGGTGGTGGTGCTCCCGACTGTGTTATTCGTGAAGGTCACCATCCCTCCAACCAACTCAGCGGCATTGATGTTCGTATTGAGCGTGCCGGAGCCAGTCCCAGTCAGTGAGCCAATGGTGTTGTTGGAAACCACCACCTCGCCCGCTCCAGCGCCCCCAACGGCCACCCCCGCGATGAACGAACCACCCGACGCGCCGGCGATATTGAGCGTAATCGACCCGTTTCCGGTCCCACTGCCAACCGTGTTCCCCGTAATGCTCGCACCGCCAGATGTCAGGCTGATACACGAGAGCGTACCCGTCGAGTTTGTCCCGAGGCTTATGCCCGCCACGGTGTTGTTCTGGATGGTATTCCCTATCGGCCCGGCCTGCAGCCGGATACCCAAGAACGAGGAAGTCACGGTCCCCGTCATGGTGTACGTACCGGTCCCGGCGGCATTGGCAAACCCGACGACGTTGCCATTCACTGTGTAATTGTTGCCGCCATTAACCAAAATCCCGCGATGCGTGTTTCCTGTGGTGTACGTACGCGGGGCCGTCTGGAAGATCCGGTTGTTCGTGATCGTCCAGCCCGTGCTGCTGACAGCGGTGTTGGTATTCACCAAAATGCCGGCCGTTCCGCTCGTAGCATTGAAGAAATTGAAAATGTTGTTGTTCGAGATGACGTTGCCGGTGTTGAGCTGTCCGCCGGTTGTGCTCCCCGTCGAGATGATCGCATTGTTGGGAGTCGTTGCGCCATCGCCGATATCGCAATGGTCGATCGTGTTGTTGTTGTTGCCAGTGGTGTTCGAGCCCGCAACACCGAAGAGCACGACGCCGCTTGTCGTGCTGTTGTTGACGCCGTTGATCGTGGCGTATTGAACCGTGTTCCGGGACGCACCATTGATGAATCGAACAGCATTGCCTGCGGTTGCCGTGTTCTCGATCTTCAATTGCGAAGGCCCTGTGCCCCCAGCGCGACCGTCAATGATGACGTTCGTTGCCCCATCCAAGTCGAGGGTCGCTGTCGCATTCCCGCTCGTGATGGTCAGGTTTGTCGCGCCAGTCGTCGGCCGAATCGTAACGGTTCTCGACGGCGAGCCGAACGAGCCAAATGTGATCGGGAACGTTTCGCCTGCGCTCGTGTACGTCGATTCCAACTCGATGGTCACATTGCCCGCAAGGCCGTTGGTCGCGATATTCGCCAGCGCAGCGGTTAGCGTCGGGAACATGCCCGTTGGTCCGACGAGCATCGTGCCGCTCACCGTTCCTGTGGTCGTTGGCTGGTTGCCGCTCGATGCAGCGCTCACCCCGCCCTCGGTAACGGTGGCGACTTTCCAGTACCAGGTGGTGTCCGACGCCAGTCCAGTCTCAGCGGATGATGTCGTGTTTGCCGCGGTCTGACGAACGAACTCATAATTGACGCCGTCCAGCGATCGGTAAATCGCATAGCCGACTTCGTTTGTGCTTCCATCCGTCCAGTTCAGCGTCATGCCGTTGAGGCCAACGGCTGTGAAGGAAAGAGCACCCGGATTGGCCGTCGGTACGTTCGGCGTAAACGTGTATTTCGTGCCAGCGGGGATGGCTTCGATTTGGGTATTGTTGGCCGTCGTATAGGACACCGTGTTCGTGCTCGTCGTCACGGAAGCAAACGACGCCGCCGACGTACCAAGACCCACGCTGTACCCGCTGTTCGCCGTGTTCGCGACGATCCCGCTTCCATACACGAACTCGATCACCCCGGTCGATTCCCACAACCAGGCCTGAAACGTGCCAGCCCCTGGGGCATTGGCGGCTGTACCGCGTGGAATTTGTGAATTCATCCACTCCACCACGAGTTTGCGGTTGGGGGCCGAACCAACAATCTTGTAGTGAATCTTGCCGTTGTTGCCAACTCGGAGGTCGTCCCAGTAGGGAGCGATCTGCGGCATGTTGGCCAAGGTCGTGAGCCCGTTGACCCATTCCGTGCTGACGCCTGCGGTGCCGAGCCGCATCAAGCCGTTGGCATTGGCGGAAAACAATGTATGCCGCGTGCCATCGTACCAGAAGTCGAAACCAATAGGAGCGACCGCCGAAGCATTGTCGTCCACGTCAGCGACGACGATCAGCGTCGTTCCGCTCGACATGTCCTCGAGCGTCGCACCTGTCGAAGCCGCAAATGCATAGGTTCCCGCGTTGATCAATCCGGCAGTGTTGCCCAAATCGGTGTCCCGAGCGGCCTCGCCGAGGCTCCCTTGGTTCGCCGCGGCCTCGCGTTTTTGCTCGACGGCGGATTTCGCCGGTCCATCAACGTCATTAACGAGCACGCCCATGGGCTCGTCGATGCTCTTCATGGCGTTCTTGTCGTCACCGACGCTGCCAATGACTTCTTTCTTGTCATCAGTGCTTCTGGTGAGTTCCTTCTTGCCCGCTTCGCTTCTGTTGGCCGCGACGTTTCCGTCACATCCCGACCCAACCACAGCGAGCGACAGCAAAATGCCTGCCCTGCTCATAAGCCAAACCGAACGTTTCATTCTTCGTAACCCTCTTTATACCAAAAGACCCGAATGGGACGAGGCATGGATGACCTCGCGATTGGGCCAGACGTGCCAATTGACCACATTTGCGGGCGCAGGAGAAGATAATTCGTCACGGACGGGTCGAACTTTCGAGTCCCCATTATCGCCTGCGTGGTCACAGGCGCGTGGAAGCAAGTTCGTCTGCCAAACAGCTCGGGTCTGGGTGAAACATGCGCATCGAGAACTACGCCGGATCATGACGACGCATTTTCGATAGTCGAGATCAAGCGACTGAAGGACTCACGGAGATTTTTTCAATTCTCGCCGCACACGTTCCCGTTCTTGCTCGAAAAACGCTCGCGCTTCCGATTCTGCGCCCATCATGTACACAGACGTTGATTTTTTCCCCAGCAGTTTGAGAGCGCTCAGAATCATGTTGATGATCACGCGAACCCCAAAGGATGCTCCAAACAAAACCTGCAAGTCCGCCCCTCGACCCACGTCTGTTTGCTCCAATGCGAATTTACGCGCTTGCGGTTCCATTCCAGTGTTCAGACGACTGTCGAAAAGAACGAAAAGCATCCCATGTTCCCGCTTTATCTCGTCAAATCGCCCGAACAACTCGACCATCTCGTCGCCCGTCACCACCCCGCGCGTGACCATGAACAACGTGTCGCCTTCGATGCGGATCAGGTGTTTTCCGAGTGGCAGCATGCCCTTGGTGTCGCCCACGTAGGCATGATACCGATTTTCGATGCGCTTGCCAAAGAATCCTCATACCCGAACAAATGTCAAACCCGTCGAATTCGATGGGTTTAGAATGAAGCAGAGCTGAACTGGCGGCCCCGAAGCACCCTCCTGCGCCGCATGACCTCGAGCGCCGAAGCCCAATGATGCCTCCCATCGCGGCGTCGTCTCGATTTGCACACCGCATCCACCCGCGTTGTCGAGACGACGTGCCCGCCCAGACACCCCAGAGACCCGCATTGTCGAGACGACGTGCCCGCCCAGACACCCCAGAGACCCGTCTTGTCGAGACGACGTGCCGACTGGGCACCCCAAAAGGTCAGGCAAATCGAGACCACTTGTCGTTGCGAGGACCTTCAGGCTCGCCACCTCACAATTTTTTCCAAGAGTCAAGACGCTCAGGGCGCTTCGCAATACCCGTAACTGCAAGCAGGAGCGCTTGTCGGGCATTCGGCCGAACTGGCGCATGTCTGGCAACTCGTGCTGCCATTGACCATTTATCGGCCGGCACATTGATGGCCCGCGCGACCATCTGCTGCGTGCCCGATCCCGAATTACGGACGAAGCAATAGAAATTGTAGCCCCGGGTTTTAACTTTACGTTTCCAACCGGCCCCCCCACGGTTAAAACCGTGGGCTACACGTTCAAAAGTCTTCGCGCTACCGCGCTCAGACTCACCTCGTACGTAGTTGAAGTGAAATGGCCTCTCCTGCGAAATCGACAACAAATCTCGATAAGAAGACGAAATACCACAACGCCAGTCCGGAACGGCAGTGGAGGACTTTTAGTTGAATAGCGCGGGATTTCAATCCCGCGCGGGGCTACGGATCGTGGGAGAATTCGATTACGTTGGCGCTTAAGGGGCGTAGGGTCTACTGTTTTGCCTCATGTCGCAGGTGCTGGCGAAAGCCCCAAGTATTGACGAAGATCCTGTTGTCGACTCGGGCGCCAAATCCTTTGATCGAGGTAGAAATGGTGTCCGATGATCCCGAAAAACAGAATATAAGGTAGGGTGGGAAAGTCGGTTCCGCGCGTATATGCACCCGTGATCCATGGCCAATCGTGCATGTTCCAAACGATCAAGCCGAAAACGACGCCCATCGAGAGCGCCACGCCAAGGTAACTCGTGGTGCCTCGATTGAAGCGTCCGGCCCAACCGAAATGTCCCGCGTTTCGATAACGCTCGGCTGAATAGTGCCAAACGATCGCATGGTATTGGATGTTGTGGAAAAGGGAATTCATGACCGCAAGGAGCATCAGTTTTTGTGCTCCATTCACGGCGCTCGGGAAAAACGGCTCCAGTGGTGCGACAACGTAAAACATGACCGAATAGAAGACCAAGCACACCGCTGTATAAAGTGCAGGAATCAGCGACCTCTTGCCGGATTCGGCGTAGGAATTGCGTACGAGTATTGCCAGCCATAGTGCGGCCGCAGCTGTAAGCGCGAAGGGACCGTAGGTCAGGAGGACTTGGGCCGCCTCGGGCCATTGATGAAATGGCGCAACGGCAAGGGCTAGCTCGGTTTTGAAGTGCGCTGCGAAGTAGATCTGTGCGCCAACGATAGCCAGGTAAATCACGCGTTGATATGCAGCAATGGTTTCGGCACGATTACCGCTCTTGCGTGCATAGATGGACAAGAATCCGAAATGCTGTCGAGCGTTATGATAGAGCGACCAGAGGAAGATGAAATACCCGTACAAATCCGTGGCCCAAGCGCTGTTGGTAGAAGTCCGAACAAGGACAGCCAGGGCTGGAAACGCGAAAAACATGAGACTTCCCAGGAGCAGTCCCGGGTTTTCTTCACGAAACCGGGTATCGAAATAGGTGCGGCTGAACGTAGCCCAGAAGTGACTTCCTTCGAACCCAATCAGCCAAATCCAAAACGCGAGGGGCAACAATTCCGGGCGCATCGATATCAGCACCGGGAGAAGCAACGTGAGCACCGCACCACCCATCACGAACGTCAGATCGAAACGTGGACTTCGAATCCAAATTTGATTTATCATGGTACCCATGCCTCGAGGGCCGACGATAAATGAGAGTGCGGCGTCCATGCAACATGTTTTTCCCCGTCGATGAAATTTCAATAAGAATGAGAAAATCATAGCGGCTTGAATCCCAGTTTCGGCGCATTGCCTTCACGCTCGCAACACCACGCGCCAAAATCGAAGCAGACACGTAGCCGTTTGGTCGCAGATCGTTCGTCGACGCGTCACGCTCCCCTCGCGTGAGATTCATGTCGCGGACACCTGTTTGTCACGACGACCAGTCATGATGGGCCCATGATCTATCGACGTTTGGCCCATCTGTCGGACCTGCACCTCGGTTCGTCGCCCGAGCGCGCGGAAGCGCTCGTCAAAAGGCTCGTGCTCGACGACATAGAACATGTCGTCGTCACGGGCGATATCACGCATGAGGGAGCTGGCGCCGAATACGCACTTTTTCGTGACGTTTTCGCGCCATTGTTGCAACAAGGCCGGGTCACGTTCGTTCCGGGCAATCATGACCGTACCGGCGAGGATATTGGCAATTCCTGGATGAACGGTCAGCGTGTGCGCATCGAGCAACACGATGGCCTTTTTCTCGTGTGTGTCGATTCTACTGGTCCGCACAATCGCTCGTACTTTGCTTCGCATGGCGATCTTTGCCATACCGTCCTCGAGCAAATCGACGACGCGGTTTCGCACGCGCCGACCAATTCAATCATCGTCGTGCTGTTGCATCATCACCTCTTGCCCTTACCCGAAGAAAGCATGCCTGAATGGTTGGCAACACGCCTTGGGTTGCCTCATGCGTGCGAACTCGAGCTTGGAATCGATTTGCTCGGGCGATTGCAGGGGCGTTGCAATCTCATTCTGCATGGTCACCGGCACGTACCGCGCGAATTCGAGTTTGGCACGACGAGCAACCGTAAGCTTGGTATGTACAATGCAGGTAGCTC
>DAOMZH010000153.1:0-15435 GCA_035437985.1 Polyangium sp. (in: bacteria)
CCGCTCGAAAAACAGTTTGTCCAAGCAAGCCGTCGTTTGGCGCGACGAAACACCGCGATTCAGGGCGCAGCGATTTTCTTTACGCTGGTGGTTGTGGTCGCCGCGTTTTTGGCGAATCGCGCGATGGAGGAGCGAGAGGCGTTGGCGGAACGTGCGCGAATTTTGGCGGACGAGCAGGCGTATATTTCGGATGTCATTTCGCGTTCGCGCCTCGCCGAAGATCCTTATGTGCGTACGGCGTGGATTACTGAAGCAATCAATCGAGGCGCGGGGGATCCTGCGTTGCCGCTCGAATTTTTCCGGACGGCGGCGAATCTTCCGGCGGCGACATTTTTGACCTTGGCGCCCACCACCAGTCCCACATTTCCGTGGGGTGACCGGTGGTTATTGGCGAATATGGGCACGACGGGCATCGTCGTGGTCGATTTTCATTTCGATCCGTTTTACCAGGAACCAACGAAGGACGGCAACAATGCGGCCGATCCACCGCCAAAGGATTTGCATCCGCATACGATGGTTTTGAGACCGCATGAGATGCCGTTTGTCGAGCGCGTACAATTCACGTTCGATACGTCATTCGCGACTCGTTCGGCCAATGGTGAAGTGCGCGTTTTTCGATTGCGTTCCGATGGCTCGGTCGCCTTGGCGGCCACGATGCCGGCAAAATGTCGGAGTGCTTTGAAAATAGCTGCAGCTGCGCCCGTGCTGGCGTGTCTTGGCGATGGAGGCCTGTTGCGTTGGGACTTGCGCCACGCCGACGCCGTGGACAAACACGAATTTCAGGGTTTGCCCCTGGATGTTTCGCCTGATGGCGAATTGGTGGCGGCCGCGCTTGCTCAAAAAGTGGTCGTTTGGTCCGTTTTGACCAAAGAAACGATTGAAATTACGGCCATGGGCCCCGTAGAAATGGGTCGGTTTGGCCCACGTGAACGAGTCTTGGCGATGGTCGAACCAGGTCGATACGAGATTTTCGACGTAAAGCAGCCAAAGCAGAGTTTGATTTGGGGGAAAAGCAGTGGCACGCCGACCTTTGCGCGTTGGGATGAAGGCGGGCTGGATTTGGCCATTTGTGGCACCGAAATCGGTGAAGACACAATCACTGGGCAATTTTATTATTTGCGCAAAGGGCTGCGCGCGACGACGGATCCGCTGCCCAAGGGAAAACCATGCGAACCTGCGCCTTACGCGGGACGTCCTGTCGTCGCAGCATCGCGAGACGAGATTCGACCCTGGGCCGATGTGCCCCTCGGTTCACGTGCTCTATTGGGGGGTTTTCGATTCGATGGGGGACAATTCCTGACGCGCGATTTGGTTCTTTTGGCCGGCCATAAGTCGGCCATTGAATCGTTCGTGCGTTTCCGCGGTGAACCAACGTCCGAAATCGAGGACGAGCCGTCGGTGGCTGCAGTTTTGCGCGAAAATAACGATATTGCGGCGTTTCAAGTCAACAATGAGATTAGGTTTTACCGCATTGATAACGGCAAGCGAGAAATGACGCGCAAGGGCAATCTCTTGCGCCGTTGTGAAAACAAGCGCCTGGCTGCGTGGGAACGAGACGGCAAGGAGAAGGACGACTTCAAGAATTGGCGGATTTTCGATGCGCGAAGTGGGGCCACGATGGCTACGATTCGTCGCGAACCCGGGTTGGTCATTGGCGTCGATTCAGCATGTCGCAATTTTTATTATCAACGCGTTGACGGGGCTATCGTCGTCGCTCCCTTCGATGCCGAGCCCAATGCCTACAAGGTCATTGCGCAGGCCGACGGATACGTATACGACGTGCGTCCGAGTGTTGCCCGTGGAGCCGATGGTCCAGGTTTATGGGTTGCCGTGAGTTCCGGGGCTTTGGCACGTATTGACGAAACCCAAAATGCGGTGCGCGTCGTTGGTTATGCGAGTCCCCGGGCGTCCGCATTGAGTGATGGCCCGGCTCCCGGAGAACTCGTTTATGCAGATTCTACGGGAGTTGTGCTCTTGAAATCCCAATCGGCGGTTCGTCTTCTCGAACCCATGGGGGCAATCGTGTGGGAAGACATATCGCTTGCACCCGATGGCCAGTCGATGTTTTTGTTATCGACCGATCGCGTCGCAGCGCTCGATATTGGACGTAGGGAGATCCTTGGATCCGCTCCACTACACGGACGAACCCGATTCTTTCCCTGGGACGACAATGGATCCGTGCTGGCTTGGACATTCGATAGTTTCGGGGAACCCGAAGTCGACATCATTACGCGGGGGCGCGAGTCGACGGACAAGATGTCGCGGATTTTGTGCAATCTGCGAATCGAGAAGGGGCGCTTGAAGATTCTCGATTGAAGCTCTTCAACGAACCGCGAGTAGCTCGACGTCGAAAATCAATGTGGCATGGGGGGGAATGAGCCCGGGGTAGCCTCGTTCGCCATAAGCCAAATGGCCAGGAATCGTCAGCTTTCGCCGTTCACCGACTTTCATGCCGGCCACACCTTCGTCCCAGCCTTTGATCACTTGCTCCGCACCGAGTTTGAATTGAAATGGCGTGCGGCCAGGGTTCCGGGAACTATCGAAGACCTTGCCATCGGTCAACGTGCCCGTGTAATGAACTTGGACCGTGTTGCCGGGTTTGGCCTCTGCTCCTTGGCCCTCGGCGAGTTTTTCAATTTGGAGTTCTCCAGTCGACATCGTTCATTCTCCCATTCTTTTTTAATCGTTCGTGTTCACGGTACCTTTGCCGGCTTGGGCACGGTCGTTCCATTACGTACGGCTTCGACGACCAAATCGTTGAGCATTTTATCTGCTTTTTCGCATTTCGCCGAAACAGCCCCCATTGTCGCCCCTTTGCATTCTTTGCGGCGTTCGGCGGCAACTTTCGCGAGCGGTTCGTCTTTCTTCAATGCTTCTTGCGTTGCATCTTCGAGGATGCGCCACGGAATCGTCGCATGCTTGGGCTTCGGGGGCGCTTGCAGCCGCACTTCTTCACCGGAAAGCGTGGCGCAGGAACCATCCCAGCGCAAAACGTCGTAAGTAGATCCGGCGCCGCTCACCTGCATTCCCCCTGTGTCGGTCTTGCTGACGCGGAGAATCAACAACTCTTCCTCGAACGTGAGTTTTTCTTCCGAGCTCGGCCCGCTGAATCCATTAAAAGGATTCACTTCCTTGACCGCAACATAACCGCGTTTCCAGGGTGAGCCTTTGTGGAAAAGCATCAACGCGAGTTCGGGATACACGCCGGCGCAGAGGCGCTTGACGAATCCCTTGGGCATTAAGCAACCGTCGCCGCTGGTTCCGTCGGCGCAAGCTTCAGGAATGCTCTTGCCATCGTCCGCGGCAGGTTCGTCTTTGGGTTTGTCCTCAGTGGGTTTGTCCGAAGCCGAAGCCGTTTTCGTGTCCGAAGCCGCCTTTTCTTGCGTATCGGGCGCGGGTTTGCTGCCACCGCAACCGGTGGCCAAGAGGAGGATCGTGACGGCGAGGTGTCGCATGGCGTGACCGTAACCCGATCCGTGAGCTGGCGTGAAGAGGGATTTACGTAGGGAGCGGTTTTCGTGAGAGTCGCTTTGGAACGTGAAGGGTCCTGCACACACGCAATGGCGTCCATGCAGGACCCTTCGTTGGTGCTCAAAGCATCAAGCGGTATCCCAGCGACAAAGACGTCGCAGCAGTTGTCGTATCGCCTGTGAGCGCGTGATTCAGCGGGCCAATCTCGAAGAGCAACTCTGCGAGGGCCGCACCTGGACCAATTTTGAAGTCGACACCGAGCGGAATGGCTCCACCCACCTTTGTCGACCGCTCTTTCGTTTCGAGAATGGTTTGACCTCCCGCTTTGCCTTCCGTGATGCTCTCGAACATGTAAATTCGAGGGCCCAAGCCGACATAGGGGACAAACCGTCCAAAACGGGTGATACGATAGACGACCATGGGAGTGATCGTCAATTGTTTTTGGGTGAGCGTCCATGAGTACTTGCCTCCTGGGACGCGGGGATCCGGGCTTTCGCCCGTGGCAGTGGGCACCGTATACGCGATATCGGCATAAATCCCGATTCCGCGATTGAGTGCTGGTAAAATATATCCGCCTTCGACCGCTCCATTGACGAACGGATCGAGGCCATTAAATGAGGCAATACCTCCGAATTTCAAGCCGGCCACGATGGCGCCTTTGGGTTTGGCGGCAGGATCGGGGATCGTTTGATCTTGAGCTGACGCGATGTTCGCAATCGTGAGCAGCGCGAGCGACAAGAGAACGAGGGATGTTTTCGTCGTTTTCATTGATGCCTCCTCACCAAACCACGAGTTCCGTCGATTGACTCGCCGCACTCGCCGCGGTTTGTCCCCCGATCAGGAAGATGAATGCGCTTTGGACGGCGCTGCCCATCAGATAACGTGGTTCAGTCGTATTGAGACCTTCGGCGTTCCACGATTGCATATTCAGCGTCGGCGCTGGGCTGATCAGGGTTGCTGCTTTGGCTCCGCTCGAGGGTGTTCCATTCTGACCACCGAATTGGAACAAGTGCCCATTGGCTGCGCATACTCCGTACCCAGCGGCCGACGACGTGAAATCTTTCGGCACGTCGGAGACACTCCCGAGTTCGCCGCCTGCATTCACCTTCGCCGCTTCGACTTTGCCCGACAACATCGTGCCGGTGGAAAAACCACCGCCGACGTAAATCCATGTTTCACCGGCCGGAATCACTGTGGATGTCGTATTGTCGGCAACCCAAGCGCTCGTCTGCCAGCGCCCGGCGGAGAACGCATTGGCTCCGGTCGTCCACGTTCCTACGGTTTGTCGGCCATTCGGGGCAATCGTCACCGGCAAATATTCGTACGATGTAACCGACGCGCCGGTGGCGTTCGCCCCGAGCAGTGAGTACACGTAAAACTTGTTTTTCGGATCCGCGGGATCAGGAGCAATCGCTGCGGCATGGCCTTTGCGCGGCGTATTCATGGCCGGGAGTGTGCGCCACGCGCCCGTGCTTCCGGTCGGTAATGGTTTTTCCGTGCTCGGCGCTGCCGTTCCATCATCCGCGAACGTCGTAATCCCCAGACCCACCTCCGCAATGCGCACTTCGTCTCCCGAAACGCCATTGACCATCGGTGTGCGGTAAATGCGATATCCCGCGACGTTGGGCAAGGGCATGTTGAGCGAATCGACCGGAGGCGCCCAGCTCAACATGATCTTGATCTTTTTGCCCATCAATGCCGGTACTTTGAGCAGCAACGGATCGCTGGCCAACGACTCGCCGTTCGGATTGTCGAGGTCAGCCGCCGAAAATACGGCTGACACACGATAGATCCAATACCCTCCATCGAGACCCGTGTCCGCTGGAACGATATCGTCGATGTTGAGTTGCGGCACTTCGAGCGGATCAAGAATACGTGCCCGCTCGACTGTCGCCAGCGTGTTCGTCCCGTCCGTACCACCAGTGACGTAGATGTATCGACCCGCGGTCACGCTGCCGGCAAATGCTCGCGCAGCATTCAGCGTGAATTGCTGATTGCCCCAAGGTCCGATGTTGCCGAACAAATCGACGCCCGCCGCTTCCACGGAATTAAACGGAGCATTGGCCATGGCTGCGCCACCGTCTCCGCCAATGGCGTAGATGAAACGCGCTGCAGCAGTCGCATTGCCAGCAGCGGCGCCCAACGCCCGACGTCCTGTATTCATCATCGGCCCCGGTTTCGGATTCGAGAGATTCAGCGACGCGTTCGTCACGCCAATCGCCGAATAATCGAAATAGGAACCATCAGCGTTGGTCAACCGGAGGATGCACGTCGATCCTGAGGGAACCACGCTCCCATCGATCGTCGCCGTTTGCGTACAGTCTGCTCCGGTGCACGAAACCATACCCGAAGTGACCATCGGAACCATGGTTGCAGTGCCCATTGCATCTTTGCACGTGAGCGAAATCGTCGACATACTGAAGTTCTGTCCGGTCACCGTCACCATTTGGTTTGTCGCGGATACAATCGACGAAGGCGTTACCGCCGTGACCGTTGGAGGCGGAACGGTTTGCACTCGGAAGGCGTCGTAGAGCAATCCGACCGTGCCGTCCGGGTTCACGACGATCATGTCGTAGGTATTGGCCGGTTGATTTTTGGGAACCACGGCGGTGAGGGTATCGGCATTTTGGAAAGACACCGATTGCAGCTGAATCGCAATGTCCGTCGGCATCGGATTCGCCGGATTAAAAAACACGCGGGGCGTCGCGACAAACGGTTTGTCGGCTGGAGCCGGAGCCATCGTGTCGCGGAAAATCGTCACGTCTGTTTGCGTCTGGGTGTAGCCAAAAGGCGGCTGTACGGACTTGATGCTGACTTCGAGTTTGTCCGTTATGGTCAGAGCCTGTTGCAACACCGTCGAACAACCCGTGGCATCGTTCATGAACAAATCATAACTTCCCGGAGGTTGATCCTTCGGAATGACCACTTGCACTCGATTCGGGTACATCGGTACCGGGTTCCATTGCAATTGCGTAATCGGCATCGTTTGCCCAGTGGGAACGATTTCGACCGCATTCGCAGGAAGCGGGAACGCAAGCGTCGTCGCGTACACCGTCACGCGCGTGTTGATGCCATTGTACACTACGTCCGGATCCGCAAAGAATGCAATGGGCCCCGGCGTAATCGTCACCTTCAAATACGGCGGATCATCCTTGCACCCATCCCCATTCGAAACAATCGCGTCGTACACGGAGCCGGGCGTTCCTCCAGATTGCATCTGCGCCGTCAACGTCGTTCCCGTCGCATCGACCATTGTCGATACCGAGCTCAACGTGGGCAATCCCGCAGCTTCGAGCGTCACCGTCGCTGTCGGCGCAAATCCTGTCCCGGTAAAAACGAGTTTTCCTCCACCCTGGCAAAGCGACGCGGGCACGACCGAGGTCACATTCGGTGGATCCCGCACCTCGATATCGATCATCTCGGTGCTCGAACAATCCGCCGGTGCGGGGTTCGTCACGACGACCGGATAAGTACCCGTCATCAGTGTGCCTTGGGGAATCGTAATGGTCACGGACGTACACGATTGCACATCACCTTCGGAGAACATTCCCGCGACGGGCATACATCCGCCCAGGGACGTGGCGTCGAACATTTGCGTACCAATCGTCACCGTCGGCAAATCCGTACCAATTTGCAGAAATTCCAAACCATCGATCGTCAATTGCGTATCGCCCTGAGCATCACACACGCCCAAAGGGCTCGACGATGTAATCGAAGGTGGCGGAGCCACGTGCAAATTGATCGGCTCGACGCTCTTGCAATCCGCTGGAATAGGGTTCGTCACGACGACCGGATAATCGCCAGGTTTTAAAGTACCTGCGGGAATTGTGAATTTGATCGTCGTACAGCTTTGGGCGGGACCTTCGACGAATGTTCCGTCGATTGCCGTGCAACCTTCGGCACTCGAAGCCGAAAACGTTTCAGTACCAACTATGATCGTCGGATTGGTCATACCCAGTGTAAGAAATCCCGTACCATTGACGGTCATGCTTTCGTCGCCTTGGGCATTGCAAACGAGGTCTGGGGCGATTGACGTGACCGATGGCGGAGGCACGATGACGACTTTTACCGGCACGCTCGAAACGCAATTGGCGGGCTCGGGGTTGGTTACTGTTACGTCATAACTGCCTGGAGGCAGGGAGCCTCGCGGAACGATGAAGGAGGCTGTTTTGCAAGCTTGCACCTGTCCCGCAGCGTGCGTGCCGGGTACGTCGAGACAATCACTGACCATATTTACTGGAAAATTTTTGTCCCCCACGTGCACGATCGGCAACGTTCCGCCCACGTCGAGCAGGGTCGTGCCCGTGAGCGTAAAGGTTTGATCTTCCTGGTCATTGCAAGCGATATCGGGCTCGATCACTTCGACCGTTGGGGCCGGGACCGCCGCCAAACCACCCTCGAATACCGCCTTGTGAACGGCATCGGGGTTTGTCACCGTAATGTTGTACAAGCCCGGCAAAAGCGCGAGTTCCGGGAATACTTCAAACGACATTTGCTGTTCGCTTTGCCAAGTGACGCGACTGTCGTTCGGATTGTTGGGATCATCTTGAAGTGTAAAGCGGCCCGATTGCGCGGCGCCGGATAGGTCCACCGTGCGATCCAATTGAATCGACGGCAATACCAAAATGGTCTTGTCGCCGAGCGTTTGCTCGGGCGCCGGGGTAAAACCATTTCCCGACAAAACCACCGTCGTCGTCAATTGCTCCGTACACACCAAATCTGGAACCACCGACGTTCCCGAAGCTGGCGGGCTCTCGATTTCGTGGGCACAACCTGCCCCGATCATCGCCAAGAGCGCCGCCGAAGTAGCGTATGTCAAACGGATCCCGCGCATGGGTCCTCCCAAGATGTTGGTCATTAATCCAGTTCGAGGTGCTCGAAGCGGATTTGGTTAACGCTGTTGTAAAGCTCGTCTTCGTCGTTGGTTGGGGTTGCAATCAAACGAGTTTTGCTCTTTGCTGAGGGTCACTCGCCGGGTCGTCCCCAAACGTTACCTGGTTCAGGAGGTGCCTAGCCGCGTCCCCGACGGTTCACTTTTTTTTCGACGGTGCATGAGCTTACGTTTCGGGCAGGATGGAAAATGGTCGACCGCCACAAAAAAGTGAACCAATTGGAAGGCGAGATGGCACCTTCATCCATCGAGAACGAGAACGAGCGCATGCAATCTGCAACGCGGCCCCAACGAGCGAAAGAAAGCGCGACGAAAAGCGAATCGTTGCCGGTCGTTCGGGCATTGCCGGTCATGCGCGACGATCCCGCGATTGTGCGTGGGCTACGCGCGGGCGAGCCGTGGGCGCGGGCCGCCCTTTTTGATCGTTGTGCACCGGCGGTCGAACGCATCGTGCGCCGTATTCTCGGTCGAGGGCGCCACGAAATCGACGATATCGTGCATGATGCGTTTGTCCAAGCGCTTAGTTCTCTGGACAAACTCCGCGATCCCCAGGCGCTCATTGGGTGGATGCAAAAAATTGCCACGTATACGGCGTGTCGAGCCATTCGTGCCCAACGTGCGCGTCGATGGCTTTTCTTTTGGGATCCAGCGGAATTACCGGAACCCGCAATGGATAGCGTCGATACCGAGGTCACGGAAGCTTGTCGACGAACGTACGTCCTTTTGGAACGATTACCAACGGACGAACGCGTTGCGTTTGCATTGCGGTACGTCGAAGGTTTGGAAGTCGAAAAGGTCGCCGAGTTGTGCGACGTTTCGTTATCCACCATCAAGCGGCGATTAGGGCGGGCGGAAGCTCGCTTCACTGCGGCAGCTCGACACGATGAAATTCTGTCGAAATGGCTCGAGGAGGGGCAGCGATGGACGACGTGACCCTCCGCCTGAAGCGCCTCGGAAAGGCCGTTGCCGACGGTTTGGAACAATCGTCGGAGGCCGCGGATCTTGGAGCCGCACGATCGCGATTTCTCGCGACTCCGTGGCCCGCGAAAAAGACGAATCGCCAAGCGATTGCTGGATTTGCATTTGCCGCCGCATGTGCCGCCGCATGGGGCATTTACGTGCATTCCCGTCCATCTGCTGTTTCGTTCGCCGTTGGTTCACCGCCAGCACCGGGGATCGTAGGCAATTGGATCTCGGCAGGAGATTCGACGACGGGTCTCCGTTTTTCGGAAGGAACTGACCTGGCTTTGGCTCCTGGAGCGCGAGTACGCGTTACGGAGACAAACCCCAGCGGCGCCGCCATTTTAATCGAAAAAGGGAGTCTACACGCGAAGGTCACACATGCCAATGAGAACACGCATTGGGCATTTCATGCGGGACCCTTCCAAGTTCGCGTGACCGGGACCGAATTCGATGCCTCGTGGGATCCCGCGACGGAAACGTTCGAGGTCGCGATGAATGAAGGTTCGGTTTTTACAACCGGCCCGCTCTTGAGCAATGGTCGCGACCTCGTAGCCGGAGAACGTTTGCGCGTTTCGATCCGTGACAACAAACTCGAAATTCATCTCGCGGAAAATTCTGCAAATACACATGCAGAGACCAATCCGGCTCCCGTGAACTCGGCCTCGAATACGCCAAATTCCCTGGAGACGACGGCCACTGAATTGCCTCCGTTAGCCCAGACAAACCCTCCCGATGCGCTAACAGCCATTGCGTCGGCCGTCCCGGTGCCTTCCTCCGATCGAGCTTCGGCAGAACCCGATTGGCGCGTATTGGCTTCGTCTGGAAAATACAAGGATGCTTTGATTGCGGCGGAACGAGCGGGTTTTTCACAGGAAGTCGCCAAGGCTAATGCCCCGGAATTGCTTTCACTTGCCGATGCGGCGCGTTTGGGAGGCAGCCCCGCGCGAGCTCGCGAAGCACTTACCGCCGCCAGAACTCGTTTTGGTGTGCGGGGACGAACGGCATTTCTCATCGGCAAAATTGCCGCCGATCAGCAAGGTTCGTCCGGAGAAGCGGCTACCTGGTTCGAGACCTATTTGCGTGAGGAACCCGGGGGACAACTCGCCGAGCAGGCCCTAGGTCGGCTCATTGAAATTCGGCGGCGGGATCCTGCCGCAGCTCGACCGTTGGCCGAGCGTTATCTTGCCAAATATCCTCGAGGCGCTTACGCTGCTTTGGCTCGGAGCGTACTCGAACCTTGACTGCGCGGATATTTTTCGCCATCGTTACAATAGTCGTCGTATTGGCCTGTGGATCTTTGGGTTTGGCAGGAGAATCGGCGCGCGTGCTCATCATTGCGTCCTCTTCACGAGACGCGACCGCTCTTCGTTTACGAGACGAACTGGCGGTATTGGGATTCGACGTCGTCGTCGTCGATTCTGCGTCGGCGTCGAAGAATTTGGCGGAGGCTGCTCGGAGCGCACGTGCGGCCGCGGGAGCACGCGTGGAAACCTGGCCCCCGGAAATTCTGTTATGGGTGGCTGATGACGCGAAAAGTGCCGACGACACGTTGCGCGTGAGCCAATCTTTGCAAGGCAAGGTCGAATCGGAAATGCTTGCGCTGCGCGCAGTCGAGTTATTGCGCGGAAAGCTTTTGCCGGTTCCTTCGCCGCCGGGATCGAATTCGGCTGCGCCCAACCCGAGTTCACCCGCGGACGAACCATTGCTGCCCATGGTGGATCCTGGCGCTCCAGCGATGGTCGGATCGCTACGTTCGCTGGATGGATTGGTGTTGCGAGAAAAACCCGCCTATACTTTACCACCAGCCACCGTCCGTCAAGAAAAAGCTTCGTTCATGATAAGTCTTGGAACTGTTGTGTCACCGGGAGGTATGTCGGCGCTGTTTCATGGGGCATTGGGCGGACGATTTCCCCTCCGCCGGCGATGGTCGATCGAGACGTGGTTATTCGCGCCCATTACGGCGGGGCTCGTGGAAAATGCGGACGGGCAAATCGCCACACGACCGTTTTTTCTCGGCGGTGGTTTGGAATATCGCCTGACGAGCCTCGATAATCCCTGGTCTGTGTTCTTGGGAGCAGGTCTCGGGCCGCTTCTCATTCATTTCGAGGGGACAACGTCGAATGCTGCATATGTCGGTGCATTGGGGACGCAATGGACCGGATTTGCTTATGGTCACGTGGGCGGAGCCATTCGTTTGCACCCTAAGTTTCGATTGCGTTTCGATGGTTTCGTCGGGCCGGTTTTTCCCGAGCCTGTATTGCGTATTGCGGGACGGGAAGTTGCCCATGTGGGACGACCAGCGGTGTTTTTGACGCTGGGCATGGAGGTGAATCCATGAATGCATTACGTTGGATTGCCGCTTGCGTTGTTGCTGCTGTGTCGACCGCCGGCGTGGCGTGTGGACAAGTGTATCTTGACGGCGTGAATGTCGGAGGCGCGGGCGGAGGCGATGCGGGCGTGAATTGCAATAGCGGGGAAACTCTTTGTACGTCCGTGTGCACCGACTTGCGCAAGGATCCGGCCCATTGCGGAGATTGCGACATTTCGTGTGCCAGTGACAGAGTGTGTTCTCAAGGTCATTGCGCGTCGGAATGTACCACGGGCTTGATCTCGTGCTCGGGAGCGTGCGTCGATACGGAATCTGATTCCGCGCATTGTGGAGATTGTGGACATGTTTGCCCGGGCGAACTACGTTGCGTGGGCGGAGCTTGTTCCTGCGGGCTCAACGATGTCGTTTGTCAGGGTACTCAATGCTCGGCGACCTCCAGTGATCCTGGTCATTGCGGCAGTTGTGACCATGCGTGCGCTGTCGACAAAGTGTGTTCGTCGGGTACATGTACTGATTCTTGTGCCGCCGGTTTGACCAACTGCGATGGGGCGTGTGTCGATTTACAAACCAATTCGCGGCAATGCGGTGCTTGTGGAATATCGTGTGCAGGCGGGGCGTCGTGTATCGCCGGGACGTGTTCGTGTCCAATCGGCCTCGGAAATTGCGGAAATGAATGCGTTGATCTTTCGAGCAATCCCGAACATTGCAGCTCGTGCGACAATGCTTGCCCCTCGGGATCGGTTTGTAGTGCGGGCGTGTGCAAGGCCAATTGTGACGGGGGAGAAATCACGTGTTTGGGGGCCTGTATCGATCCCCTGAAAAACAGTATGAATTGCGGTGGGTGCGGCATCGTCTGCACTGGCGGAACCTATTGTTCGTCGGGTATCTGCATTTGTCCCTCTGGAACCACGAAATGCAATGGTTATTGCGTCGATCTGCAAGCAAATCCCTACCATTGTGGAGCCTGCGGAGAATCCTGCCCTCCCAGCACGGTCTGTTCCGTCGGACAATGTGTGATGGGGTGTCCACCTGGACAAACGACATGTAGCGGCGGATGTGTCATGCCCTGTTGCAGCAATCTTCATTGCGGAGCCTGCGGCGTCGTCTGCACGGGAAATACATATTGCCAAGGCGGCGTTTGTGCATGTGCGCCAGGACAAACCTTGTGCAAAGGCACGTGTACGGATATCTTGACAAGCAGCAAAAATTGTGGAGGGTGCGGCAATGTTTGCATTGCCGGTCGAGTTTGCATCGCGGGCCAATGTAGCTGCGCTGCCGATTTGTCCGATTGCGACGGAGAATGCGTGGACGTCCAATCGAGCGCACAGCATTGCGGGGCGTGCGGCAATGCATGCATGGGTGGAGCGACTTGTGTCGCGGGAGCGTGCAAGTGCTCAGGGGGATTGACGTACTGTAATGGGGCTTGCGTCAACACGAATGTGGATCCAACACATTGCGGAAGCTGTACCCAGGTGTGCGGACCTGGCAAACCATGTATGAACGGACAATGCAAATAATGGTGGTGTCTCGACAAAAGTGAACCTTCTGGACGGGATCCGGGCACCTTTGCGAAGAGACCATGTATTTACGAGTTTACCAAAAAGCACTCCTCGCAACGTTACTTGCTTCGTTTGCCGTAGTAGTATCGGTTGCGGGCTGTTCGAGTCCCGACCCGACGACTGGCGGTTCATGCTCGGGCGATCTAACGTCCATTCAGCGAGACATCTTCGCGAAATCTTGCACCCAAGGTGGTTGTCATGGGGCAACGCAACCAGCCGCGGGGCTCGATTTGTCACGCACCGATGTGGAATCGGCACTTGTGAATGCGCCGGCGGCATTGTGTAATGGCACGCTGGTGATTCCGGGCGATCCCGCCAATTCGGTGTTGTTTCAAAAACTCAACAATCCGTCGTGTGGATCCAGAATGCCTCTGACCGGCGCCTTGAGCAACGAACAAATCGTGTGCGTGTACCAATGGATCGCCGAGCTTCCTGGCGGAGCTGGTGGAGCTGGCGGAGCTGGTGGCGCTGGCGGAGCTGGCGGAGCTGGCGGAGCTGGCGGTGGTTCGTCTTGCGAAACATGCGGAGGAACGACCTGTATCGACTTGCAGACCGATTCGCAACATTGCGGGAGCTGTCCCAATGCGTGCGGAGCGAATATGGTTTGCAATATGGGGACATGTTCGAGTGGTTGCGGGCCGCTTTTGCAATGCGGTAGTTCGTGCGTCGATCCGCAAACGGACGTGAACCATTGCGGCATGTGCAACAATGCCTGCACGACGACGCCGTGTACGAATGGAAAATGCGAATGTCCTGTGGGAACGATGGGTTGCAATGGTAAATGTGTGGACGTGACGTCGGATCCCAACAATTGCGGTGCGTGTGGTCAACAATGCGCGGTCGGGCAAACTTGCACTGACGGAAAATGTGACTGCGGCATGTCGAGTGTTTCGTTTTCGCAAACGATTCAGCCTATTTTCACGGCAAGCTGCGCATCGGCCGGATGTCATGCGGGGGTCATGCCGCAAGAAGGTCTGAATCTATCCAATGGCAAGGCTCATGCGGCCATCGTCAATGTCGCGGCCAAGCAATGCACGGACGGCCGCATGCGCGTAAAACCCAACGAGCCAGGCGCCAGCTACATCGTCGACAAAATGACCGGTGTGGACATTTGCTTTGGGACCAAAATGCCCAAACTTGGAAGCGTCCCCTCGGCACAAGTTCAATCAGTCGTCGATTGGATTTGCCAGGGCGCCCAAAACAACTGAATTCACCCGCGAACCTGCACGCATTTGCAGGGGCGGACCTTTCCTTTCCTAACTTCCTGCAACAATCGTTGCAACTTTGGCGCTTTCTTGTCCGCCTCGCGCTATCATCATCTCCACGCACGAAATCCTGATTCCAACGAGCCCTTGCACGCGAGCCGAGGTTCCAATGAGCCCTGTCGTCAAGCAGCTTCGACCACCTACCACGAATCTTGTCGAAGTGACTCCACCGTCGCCTGTCGTGCGCGTTCAAGCTCGTTTCGGCAATACATGGGCCGCCTGGGGTTCGGGCTTTTTCATTCGGCAGTGGCCGTCTTCGATCATCACCGCCCGTCACGTTGTTGCGCTTCCGCAAGGCATAGCGCCGAGCGACGCGCGCGCGGAAGTATTCGTAGATGGCACGTGGTCGTCTCTCGAAGTCACCTCGATTGCGTTTCCAGCTGGAGGACTCGTAGCACCTGATGTCGCGATTGTGCGAATTCAGGGAACTTGTCAGACAAACCTCGAAATGGCAGCAATGGACGCCCCATGTCGCGTTCAGGTATGGGGTTATCCATTGGTCGCGAGTCGCCCCTCCGGAACTCCAAGCGTAGTGGATTGTCGAGCCAAACCAAGCGGAATGGTCATCGAGCTGGCGCGTCCGGGTCAGCCTGGTATGAGCGGAGGGCCAGTCGTGGCCGTTTCCGAAACAGGGCAACCATTGGCCGCTGTAGGTATTTACCTCGGCACATCGCCGAGAGGACCGAAGGCTCGTATTCTCATCGATGATGCGCTCTTTGCCAGCAAAGATGCAGCTTTGCATGACTCTGCGGCACAATGGGGAACGAATTCATGAAAAATGGTGTGACGCGACGAACCTCGGGTTTGCAGCTGCTCGTAGCCGCAGGTATGTTTTCGCTCGCGCCTATCGCGTCGGCGCAAATCACGATCGTCGATGCAGGTTCGGATCAACCGAAGTCGCCCGTTGTTTCCTCTCCAGCAACCCCGAGTTTGCCGTCCGTCGAATTGGCGGCGCCC
>DAOMZH010000154.1:0-5932 GCA_035437985.1 Polyangium sp. (in: bacteria)
CGTAGCCGTTTTGGATCAATACGTCGCGGACCTCATTGCCGAACGCCGGAGAAACCCCGACGCAACCAAAGACTTGCTCACGAGGCTGCTTGGGGCCCACGATGGAGCGGATCACATGTCGGACAAACAATTGCGTGACGAAGTGCTCACGCTTTTCGTCGCGGGTCACGAAACGACGGCGGTGTCTTTGTCCTGGTCGCTGTATTTGTTGGCGCGTCATCCTCAGGTGTATCAGCAAGTGCAAGCCGATGTCGATGCATTGCCGAACGAACCGACGGTCGCTGATTTGCCGCGTCTGGGCAGTGTTCTGCGGGTATTCAAAGAATCGCTGCGCATGTACCCGCCGTTGCCTCTGTATGTGCGTGATACAATTGAAGATATCGTGGTGGGTGGTTATGAAATTCCCAAAGGAACGCCCGTGTTGTTATCGCCGTATGTGACGCATCATCGAACGGAGTTGTGGTCGGATCCGGATACCTTCGATCCCGATCGTTTTTTGCCGCAAAACGAAGCGGGGCGCCATCGTTATGCGTACATTCCGTTCTCTGCCGGGCCGCGCATTTGCATTGGAAATCATTTTGCGCTGATGGAGGCGACGATCGTGCTCGGCGCTTTGCTGCGTAATTTCAAGTTTTCACTGGAATCCGATGCCGAAGTGGATGGCGAAATCGATAGCGCATTGCGTCCCAAAGGTGGATTGTTCCTGCGCATCGCGCGGCGTACTCCTGCCCAACGGACTTCCGCGGCGTAGGAGGGGGTGCATCACGGTTTTGCGAGTAAATTGCGGTTTGTCCGCCCAGAGAGGGTTTGATTTGCGGCGTCGCGGCACCCCGAACTCGCCCCTTCGGGGCTCAGACAGCGGGGCCCCGCCGCAAACGCCGCAAATCAAACCACTCTCTGAGCTATCGTTTCCATCGGCAAAATCTAAGAGGACGGATCATGATGATCGTCAAAAATGAAATCGTGGAACCTTCGTTGCTGGCGCCCACGGATCGTGAAGCTTTGGTGTCGGCGCTTTATTCGGTGCATTGCGAGATATTCGATGGCGTGAGTCGCGAGCAGTTTTCCGAGTACGTTGTGCATTCCACGGCGAAAAAGACCCGCATCCAATTGTCGTATGGTGAAAATGGCGAGCTTGCTGGGTATCTGGCCATGCATGCATTTCGCCCGCTGTTGCGCGGGGAAGAATGCACCGTTTTGCGGGCAGAAGCGGGCTTGCGTCGGGCGTATCGGGGAAATGCTTCGACGGCTGGGTTTGCCTTGAGCAACATCGTGCGCACGCATTGGGAATACAGCGGGCAACTGTTTTATTTGGGCTGTTTGGTGCATCCTTCGAGTTACACGCTGATGGCCAATCATGCTCCAACGGTTTGGCCGGGCGCGGGCGGCGACATTCCCAACGATATTCTCGATTTGATGATGCGTTTGGGCGAAGAGTTTCACCTGGAAATGGTAAACCCCGAAAAACCTCTGATCCGGCACGTCGGTTGGATCACGCGAGATACGGAAGTCGAGCGGCGGTATTGGCAAACGTGTGATTCTCCCGCGGCCAGGTTTTACCAGGAGCAAAATCCGGGGTATGCCGAAGGTCATGGGCTCTTGACGTTGGTGCCTCTCGGAGCGCGGGAAGCGGTGGCAACGGTGTGGAGCACGGGGGTGTCGAAGCTGCGTAAAACCATTCAACGAACCGTCGGGTCGATGGAGCGCAAGGTCTTGCGGCGAAAGCTCGATGCGCAAACGGCGGAAGAGCTCTTGGCCACGGTCGAGGAAATTACGGGTCTGGATTTGGATGCGGTGCGGGACCAGGGCCTCTTGGGATCGCGGTATCCTGTAGGGTCGCGCCAAACGCTTTTTCGCGCGGGCGACAAAGCGGATGCGATGTATGTGGTGCTGGAAGGTTCGCTGTTCGTGATGGGTGAAGACAAGGACGGCGAATTCGTGATTGACCAGCTCGGGCCCAACACGCTGGTTGGTGAAATGGCTCTGATGACTGGACAAACCCGCACGGCGACGGTACGAGCAGCGATCGATTCGGTCTTGTTGCGGCTCACGAAAGACGAGCTGGTCAAGTTATTTTCCGCCGAACCGCGTCTCGAAGGGGCCTTGTGGGAGCATATTCACGGCCGCGTGTTTGCTCTTTTGGCCCGTCGAGACTCAGAATTGTCCACATTGTCGCGGGAAGCGCTCGAAGAGCGATTCGCAGCTGCAAGCGCGTTTTCTCTGGAAGAAAATGCCTCAATGGTGATTCCGGCGGGATGTTCGGTGATTCTCTCGGTGGGTGAATTGGTTGTGGAGGGACAACCCACGAGCGATTCGTTGTCCGCGCCAACTTTGTACAGAAACGCGGCTGAGCGGATGGTTCGAGCCAAAAAGAAGGCGAATTTCGCGCTTTTGCCAGAAACGGCCCCATCACCGGGTCACTGAGGCCACCTTTGTCTGCCAAGTTCTTGTGGCGTTGAAGCCGGCGTGTGTTGAAGGATTACCCAATTTTTGTCCGCCCGTTCACGCTACCGGGGCAGAAATCTGCCGTCTAAACAAGGTGCCTACCACTTTCGGTAGATGTGTCCCATTTAACGTTTTCAGAAGGTGCCTACCACTTTCGGTAGATGTGTCCCATTTAACGTTTTCAGAAGGTGCCTACCACTTTCGGTAGATGTTAAGTGCCAAACACCTGTGGTGGTGGACGGGTGAGGTGTTCAGCAACTACGATGAGCGCGTGCGCTTTCTGTGCCCGTAATCGGCGTTCCTAGAAGCGTTGGCGTACTTGTATTCGGTTGTGTTCACGCACGGCTTGTGCTCGCCCCGCATTTGGGGCTATCCTGCGTAAATGCGAAAACTCGGTGCGCTCTTGGTTTTTCTACTCGGCTGTGCCACCTCGCCCCCACCCACCGATTCAACGCAGCCAACGCCCTCCGTGCCAAGCGCTGCGCCTGCGGCCGCCGTTGCTTCGGCACCCGCCGCCTCTGCTGCTGCTGCTGCCGCACCGGATCCGAGCCTCTGTCCACTCAATTCCGCAGATGGCTGGAAAGCCTGCGATGGCAAGCTCGTCGAGGTACGGGGGAAAGCACCGCAAATGGTGATGCAACATCCGATGCTTACAGGGCCATCTTTGCCGGGGCACAAGGCATTGCACCAGGGATACCTCGACGCAGCAGATGGTAGACAGATCATTCTGCTAAGCGCTGAGCCCATTGCGTGTCCGGGCTCGATGCGCGTGCGAGGCACGCTGCATGGGATCGATATGGGCGGTCCGGAGGGGACGAAGACGAGTTACAAGGGCTATTCGATTCAGGATGCGGTGGCAACATGTGAGTGAAAAAGCCGCAGCCGCCGTACATGGACGTTTGCTATGTGAGCTGGGGAGCCTTCTTCATAAGTGGTTGGCACCTTCAGCAGGTAGGAAGATTGGCGATCGGGTGAAGCGGGCTTTGTCGAACGGACGGTAGTGTCTCCTGGTTCGTCGCCTCAACACAAGTGATTTCCTCCATAAAAAATTGGTTTGCGCGGGGAACGTTGTTTTTTTGGGGGGCCGTTATGACGGCGAGTTGCGAACTCGATGACCCCGCTGAATTTTGCGGTCCTGAAACGCCTGCGGTTGTTTCTTGTGGCGTTGGAGCATGCCAAACCCTCATTCCGGCGTGTGTTGGCGGATTACCCAATTTTTGTCCGCCCGTTGACGCTACTGGGGAAGAAATCTGCGACGGAATTGACAACAATTGCGATGGGCTGATTGATGAAGGTTGCCAGTGCAGTGAAGGAAGCATGCAACGGTGTTTCGGCGGTGCGCCGCGCACCCGCGACATTGGCGCATGTACCAAGGGTATTCAGACATGCATCAAGGGCACGTGGGGGGGATGCATCGGAGAAATTCGGGCGCGAGAGGAAGACTGCAACGACGGTTTCGACAACGATTGCGATGGGCTCGTGAATGAAGGTTGTCCGTGCACCCATGACGAAGAGCGGGAATGTTATGGTGGTGCACCGGAAACGATTGGCATTGCGCAATGCAAAATGGGGGTTCAGAGGTGCAACGGATCAACTTGGGGGGATTGCCAATCGGACATCGTTCCCACGGCCGAAGTTTGCGACGGCAAGGACAATGATTGCAATGGGAAGGTCGATGAAACAGGAAATTCCATTGCATCGGAATGCGCCGAGGGGGAATCGAGAACGTGTTATTCGGGCGATGACACCCAAGTTGGCACAGGTATTTGCAAAATGGGATATGCCGTCTGCCACGTCTGCCACTTTACGCCGTGCATGGATGAAATCTTGCCAGCCCCCGAAACATGCAATGGGCTTGATGACGATTGTAATGGTGTGGTCGACGATGTTCCGGTGGTTCCGGGGACTGGGTGTTGTTTCGCGGACGGCGTGAAAAACGGGCACGAAACAGATATTGATTGCGGCCTGGCGTGTATGAACCTCTGTGCCAATGGCCAAGCATGCGTGGGCAATGACGATTGCACGAGCGGTTCATGCATGAATGGCATTTGCGTAGCACCATGACCCGCCGCGCGTCGTTTCGATGATGCTTGCGACAATGCCCAAGGTTGTCTCGACGCACTGGGGCGATGTCCACCGAAGCGCAAGAGGGCGCGGCTGGGACAACTCTCGTGCGTCCGCGGGCCAAGAAAATTCGATGCGCGTGAGCGTCGAAGATCTCCGAGCGAACCCGAACTGTGTCTGGATATGCGCGCGTGCACAAGTCCGTAGGAGTGACCCATGGCGCATTCGCCATGGGTTCGGGACGGCTCGAGAGGATACTCTCCACGCGGCCAAATTGAAATTTACCTGGTGGAGAGCATCCGGAGGTGAATTCGCGCCTATTGTCGGAGCGCCCGTACGTTGTCGACCTGGACCATACCGGGTCCGGTGTAATCCTGGGGCACGACCCAGGTCCAGCGGACGAACACAGTCTGGCCAGCGTATGGCGATAGATCGATCTGGCCCAGTTGATCGCCGGTGTCGTTGACAGTCGTGTTTGGAGCGGCAGTCAACAGCACGATGCTGTCGATCGGCGATCCGCCGCCAGCAGGCTCGATCTGGATTCCGAAGGTGCGCGGAACCGTAGCGCCGAACGTCAGGTCCCAAGCAGCACGGTAGTCGAACGTCAGCATCACCGTCGTGCCCTGGACAGCAATATCCTGACCGATCGAGATCGGGAAGCCTGAAGACGCGCCATCGCCGTCGAATCCAGTTGCGGCAACGTATTGGCCATCGGTGGGTGTCGTCGAGAAAAACGGCCACGATTGTTGGCCCGACGGGTACACGGCGAGCGGCCAGAAGGGGCTGGACAGATCTTGGACCGTCCAGCCCGTGAAGTCGCCGGTCTCGAAGGAGCCGTTGGTCACCATGGGCTCACAAACCCCGGCATTGCACGAGGATTCCGCGTCGCAGCAGACGCCATTGCATTCGACCTCCGTGCTGGTGCACGTGACGCATACACCCATCGAACAGCTCTCGCCTGGCAAACACGTCATGCCTGGGTTCGTGCTGCAGTCAGGTCCCGCGCCACAATAATTTTCATCGGTGACCGGGTCGATGCATGAGCCATCGCACCTGATCTCGTTGCTCGCGCATGGGGCGACGCACACACCCATCAAACAGTTCTCTCCGAGCTGGCATGTTGTGCCCGGATTCGTGCTGCAGTCAGGCCCAGCGCCGCAATGGATCTGATCAGTGAGTGGACTTACGCATAGCCCATCGCACTCGATCTGAGTGCTGGGGCACACGACAGTACACACGCCCGCCTCACAACTCTCTCCGGGCTGGCAGGCGGTTCCCGCATTCACCGAGCAATTCGGCCCGGCGCCACACCACGCCTCGTCCGTAGTGGGATTGATGCAGGTTCCATTGCAATCGATGAGACCGCCTTGACAACTGAGGGCGCACGAGCCGCTGCCATTGCACACTTCACCGGCATTGCAAA
>DAOMZH010000154.1:6032-8789 GCA_035437985.1 Polyangium sp. (in: bacteria)
TGCAATCGGTGAGGCCAGTCTGACAACTGAGGGCGCACGAGCCGCTGCCATTGCACACTTCACCGGCATTGCAAACGGTGGTGCAATCGCCACAGTGGGCATTGTCGCTGTTTGTATTGACGCACGTGCCGTTGCAATCGGTGAGGCCAGTCTGACAACTGAGGGCGCACGAGCCGCTGCCATTGCAGATCTCGCCCGGCGCGCATGCATTGCCGCAACTGCCACAGTTCGTGTTGTCGTTGGCGGTATTTACGCAGATGCCGTCGCAGTCCGTCTGCCCATCTCGACATGCGGCAGTGCCGCCCGTCGACGTCGTGCTTCCGTCACCCCCACAGCCACCAAATGCGACCGCGAAGAGTATTGCGCTCGAAAAAATCAACCTGGCAAAGAGATTATGGTCCATGGCCACATCATAAGCTGAGTACGGCGGAATGCCACGGAAAATATACGCCTAGCCGAAAAAACGAGAACACAGGGATATGCCCGATCATTTCGCCGCCCGAATTTGCACATTGAGGCGATTGTCAATGATTTGACGTGGGAGGCGGCACAGGTGCATTCGGAAGCCGATGCCGGTGATGCGATTCGGTCGTGAGGGTCTCCTCGGCTGCGAGATCGCGGGCATGCACGATTCCGCGTGGGGACAATCCAAACGCCACGGTCGCTACGACGAGACGTGCCCCGGCCAATCGCTCCCGCCAAACCTCGAATTCTTACTACCGCAGGACCAACGTCACCAGTCGGCGCAAATTCGCGCAATGGTCCTCCGTCGTTTTCGCCCCATATTCAGCACCATGGCCCGATTGCAGCAATACGTCGGCCAGGTCGTCCGCCGATAGTTTCATCGACCCGAGCGAGATTTCTCTCCGCTCGTCGGCTTGCGTAATGGCCTCAATCAAGAAATTCCGATACGCAATATCCGACGCTAGAATGGTCTCGCGCCCCAAGTCGTTCGTCACCCCCAAAAGCTCGGTTGCATGCGGCGAACGCAGCACCACATCAAAATAGAACGTGAACTTCGCGGCTAAAATCGAAGTGAACCGGTCGTGGACCGATCCGTGTGCAAGCGCTCGCTCTGCTGCCTCCATCATCAGATCGCCAAAAAGCTGGCAAACCGCTACAAAAAGTGCCTCCTTGTCTTCAAAATGGGCGTAAATTGTGGGTTTTGCTACCTTTGCCTCCTCGGCGATCAATTCTACGCTCGTACGCTTGAATCCATGGCGGCGAAACATCTCCATCGCCGCCTTCAATATCGCCCCCCGCTTTTTCGCCGCCACCTTGTTCCCCGATACCTCCCTCGGTACCCCGGACTCGCACACGATGTCGTTCGAAATTGGCTGTAAAACTCGGGGTTCTGATCTTTTTTTGAGCTTGCTCATAAACGACTTGAACTCAAACGTTACATATGGTTCAATTGCTAGAGTCTAACACGTTTTGGAGGTAGAGGGACAGATGAAAACGGCTGTCGTTACGGGTGCTGCTGGTTACATTGCATCGCACTTGATTTCGCAACTTTTGGAGGAGGGGTTTCAGGTACGGGGCACTGTACGGTCGCTGAGCAAGGTGGCCAGTCATGCGCACTTGAAGAGGCTTGCTGGGGCATCGGAGCGGTTGGCGCTTTTCGAGGCGGATTTGTTGGCGGATGGGGCATTTGATCAGGCATTTGCAGGCGTCGACTATGTTTTTCACATGGCGAGTCCATTTGCAATGAATGTCGAAGATCCGCAAAGAGATCTCGTTGACCCTGCGGTGAAAGGGACGGTGAGCGCCTTGTCGGCGTGTGTCAAGTCGGGGACTGTAAAACGTGTTGTTTTGACGTCGAGTATGGCGGCCATTACGGACGAACCCGATTCGGATCATGTGTTAACGGAAAAGGACTGGAACACGCGGAGCACGTTGGACAGAAATCCGTATTATCTCTCCAAAATGCTTGCGGAAAAAGAAGCCTGGAACTTCGTCGAGCAAAAGAAGCCATCGTTCGACCTCGTGACGATCAATCCGTTCATCGTCATTGGTCCGAGCATTGGACCTACGGTGAGCGAATCCAATCAAATGTTCGTGGATCTCGTTAACGGCGTGTATCCGGGCATCATGAATTTGACGTGGGGTTTCGTCGATGTGCGCGATGTAGCGAAGGCTCATCTATTGGCGCTCGGTCCCAAAGCGTCGGGTCGCTATTTGTGTGCAGCAGGAACGTTGCCAATGCGGGAAGTCGTCGAGCTGATGGCGAAGAACGGCTACGACAAATACAAGCTCCCGAAAATGGGTATGGATTGCGCTGCTGGCGATTACGCGGTCAAACTCAGTTCGTATTTGCAACCCAAAGGCATTGGTTCCTATTTGCGCACGCACGTGGGGCGCGTGCCGCGATACGACAATAGCAAAATTCGCAATGAACTGGGATTGCAATTCCGGGATGTGCGCACGACGATCCTCGAGACGCTCGCGGATCTTTCGGCCCAAGGACACATCAAGTAGCGATTGCCATGCGCTGGGCCGATGAAACGCCCCCGATTCGTCGTGACGGCCCACGCTGGTTTGGCGCGAGCAACCCAGTGCCGGAAACATGTGCCAATCACGCTTGGCCATCGTTCGGAGCTGTTTGGCCCTAATGAACTGCCAGGACCTTGATAGTCTGGCTCCCTTGGCGTACAGCTGTCCACTCCGCGAGTTTCCCCGCCGTCTACCGAAGGTGCCTACCACTTTAGCAGATGTATCGTAGTTAACGTCTACCGAAGGTGCCTACCACTTTCGGCA
>DAOMZH010000154.1:8889-15336 GCA_035437985.1 Polyangium sp. (in: bacteria)
GCAGATGTATCGTAGTTAACGTCTACCGAAGGTGCCTACCACTTTCGGCAAATGTAACCCATTTAACGTAAATTGCATGCCATGAACGACGCTGGCATCTCTTTCCCGGACCACCTCTCGGCCGACTCCATCGTTCTTTCGACTCGCGTAGCTTCGTGGGATCGTGGTAGGTTCGCCCAATGCACACCGCTCGCCGTCATCCGGCATCACTTCGCAGCATTCTTGGCACAGTTCTCTTGCCCGCCATTACGTTTGCCCTCGCAGCATGCGATGACACGCCAAAGCAATCCACGCCTCCTGCCGCGGCGTCAGCGGCGTTGGCCTCGGCATCGAGCTCGGTCGCTTCTGCGCCATCGGCGTCTGCGGCCCCCATCGTGAGCGCGAGCGCTTCTCCGCACACGAGCGCGAGTGTCGTTGCTCCGCCCTTGGCCCCACCGAATGCGGTCGATTCCAGCGAAAATGCCGACAGTGTCATGATTGCATGGCGGCCCAATGGTAAAGCATTTGCGGCCGCGGTCGGAAAAACCCTCGCCCTGATTCCCGTTGATGGCTCCAAACCCATACCCGTCGAAAGTCTTGGCGGAAACGTGAATACTCTCGTTTTCTCCATCAAAGGTGATCGGTTGGCGACGAACGACGCAACCAACAAAGTGCGCGTGTGGGATCCCAATTCGGGCAAACTCATTGCCGATTTACCGGACGTACCCCCTGGCGAAATCCGCGATCTCGTATTTTCCGACGATGGCAAACTCCTGTCGGCAGCGTCCACTTTTGCCGTCATCTGGGAAATCGACAAGAAAAAGAAGCGCTGCGCTACGGAGGAAACGACGATGTACCAAATTGCATTTACGCGCGATCAATTATCGTTCGTGACCACTGGCGTGGGCAATCACGCGCGTTGGGACTCGACGACTTGCGCCCAAAAAGCGAGCGGATCAGCATCGACGGGCGGCACGTTTGGGTCGTGGGCCAGTCCTGATGGCAAATATACCGCAGCTGCGGCCGAAGACGGTCACGGATTGTATTTGTACGAGGCCAAAGGGTTTCAAGAAATCGAACGTTTGGCCAAGAGCGACGGGTGCCAGGATCATATCGGTCCAGTGCGGTTTTCGCGGGATGGCGAGATTCTTCTCGCCGCGGGTTCTTTCAAGTGGTTTCGATCGTTTCGCTTGGATTCCAAGAAAACGATCGCGGCGTATCAAATTCCGCGCAGTGACGAAGTGGATCTCGCCCTCATGTTCGATGACGGCGAACGACTCCTGCTCATTCGGAAAAACAAAGGTGAATTGATTAGCGCCGTGGACAAAAAGCTCGTCTTGACCATGGATCTGAAAGAGGCGACCACGTTCGAGGTTTCGTGGGACAGGCGTTATTTGCTGGGTGCCAATACGAAGGAAGCGTTTGTCTGGGATACGGGAACCGGGAAACTCGTGCGTAGTTTTCCGATGCCGAAATAGAGGGTCACCAGGAGCCAATGGACATGCGTTCGAATCTCAACGCCGATGCCGATACGATTGCCTCGGATGACTTCTTCGCTACGTGGCGCAAGATCACGTTCTCGCCCCGGGAATTTTTCGCGCAATTCCAAGACAAACCTACTCGCCCGGGACCCGTCGTCTTCGCGCTCATCGTCGCATTGGTAGCCGCTTGCGGCAGCACGTTGGTTGCGCTGGTGTTCTCCAAAGGCGAGATGACGGCTGGAGCCATATTCGGGGCGGTCTTTCGTGCAGTCCTGGGGACGCTCGTGGGGGCATTCACGACCACAATTCGGACGCGCAAAAAGCCAATACGTTGCCCTGAACTGGCCATTGACGTCGTTACCGGTCTGTCGATAATTTCAATCGGAAGCGCAAGAAGCGACAGAGACTTGGCGGGTTGATTTCCTAGGTACGTGGTCAAACTTTCCTTTTGGAAAACTTGCGCAGATGTGCGAGATCGTGTAGCAAGTTGATCATGCCCACCAAGAAAACGGCGCAAACGAAGGCCAAAGCGAATCCAAAGCCGCAGAAGCCAAAGAACAGCACGCAAGCCGTTGCTGCGTTGCCCGTGGGCAGTCACGTTCCCTTCCCGATGGTGGGCATCGGCGCCTCGGCCGGTGGTTTGGAAGCCTTCGAGAAACTCTTGACGCATTTGCCACCAGACAGTGGCATGGCGTTCATCATCGTCCAACACCTCGATCCAACGCATGAAAGTATTCTCACCGAATTGCTCCAGAAATACACCCGCATGCCCGTCTTGCAGGTGACTCACCAGACATCCGTCGAGACGAATCACGTCTACGTGATTCCGCCGAATGCCAATCTGGAGTTACGGGGTGGTGTCCTGCATTTGGTCAAGCCAAACATGCCCCGGGGGCTCCGGTTGCCGATAGATCATTTTTTCCGTTCCCTTGCCACCGACCAGGGGGAAAGGGCGATTTGCATCATCCTATCTGGAACGGGCACGGATGGGACGCTGGGGATGAAATCGATCAAGGAAGAAGGGGGACTGGCCATTGCGGAATCGCTCGAATCGGCGCGTTACGAGGGCATGCCGTCGAGCGCAATCAATACTGGGCTGGTCGATTTGGTGTTGCCGCCGGAAAAGATTGCGCAGCAATTGATTGCGTACGTCAAACGTTCGTTTGCATCCTGGAACCACGAGATTCGGCAATTTGCGCCTGGTATCAGCGATCATTTGCAAAATGTGTTCTTTCTGCTAAAGAACCACACGGGTCACGATTTTTCAGGATACAAAGAAAACACCATTGCCCGCCGTATCGAACGGCGCATGACGATCAACCAATTCTTCAAAGTGGAAGACTATCTGCGGCATTTACAAAATGCGCCGATCGAAATTGAAGCCCTCTTCAGGGAACTGCTCATTGGCGTCACCAACTTTTTCCGTGACCGCAGTGCATTCGAATATCTCGAACAGAACATCATCCCGTCCCTTTTCAGTGAACAGCGCGAAAACCGACGTCAGATTCGCGTTTGGATTCCTGGATGCTCGACGGGTGAAGAAGCGTATTCGGTCGCCATCCTTTTGCAAGAGCAACTGGAAAAACGTCAAATTCCGGTCGAGGTGCAGGTGTTTGCGACCGATATCGACCCGTCGGCCATCATCAAAGCCCGCGATGGGCGCTACCCCGATAGCATTGCCGCAGATGTAATGCCGGAACGATTGAAACGTTTCTTTACGCGCGAAAAGGATGGGAATGCGTATCAGGTCAAACGGCAGATCCGGGACATGGTCGTTTTTGCCGTGCAGAGCGTGATCAAAGACCCGCCTTTCTCCAAACTGGATTTGATCTGCTGCCGCAACTTGATGATTTATTTGGGACCGGAATTGCAACAAAAGCTTTTTTCGCTGTTCCATTATGCGCTCAATCGAGGCGGCTTCCTGTTCCTCGGCAATTCCGAGACCCTGGGGAATTCGCAAAAATTGTTCCGGACCATGGACCAAAAATGGAAGGTCTTCGCGCGCGTCGACTTCATTTCAGATATCAAAACCGTGGTCGAGTTTTCGGGGCACCCAAAACACGACGTCAAATCTCTTGCGGCATTTCCTCAGAAACAAGCGAGCGCGCGCGAAATCACCGAGCAGATGCTGCTCGCAGAATACGTGCCGACGAGCGTATTGATCAACGAAAAAGGAGAAATGCTGTATGTCCACGGTTTCACGGGCAAATACCTCGAGCAGAGCACGGGTGAAGTGAGCACGAACATTTTGCAAACTGCGCGTGAAGGATTGCGTATGCCCTTGTCGACCGCGATCCGCAATGTCAACACGCAAAAAAGGCCGCAAATCATCGACGCCATTTCGGTGAAAAATGGCCAGGAAACCATTTGCGCCCAATTGGCGGTCGTGCCCGTGCTCAAACCGGCGAACATGCAGGGCTTGATGTTGGTCACCTTGAGGGAAATGCCCGTCCCAGCAACGCCCGGATCCAAGGAGCCACATGGGGTCGTGGACCCGTCACACTTCCAACATATCGCGGAGTTGGAACAGGAACTCAAGTCTACACGGGAATATTTGCAGACCGTCATCGAAGAACTGGAGACAACCAACGAGGAACTCAAGTCGTCGAATGAGGAATTGCACAGCGCCAACGAGGAATTGCAAACATCAAAAGAAGAATTGCAATCCGTCAACGAAGAGTTGGTTACGGTCAATACCGAATTGCAATTCAAAGTGGATGAGCTGACGCTTGTCAACAACGATGTCAAGACCCTGATGGAAAATACGCAGGTAGGCATCATTTTTCTGGACACGCAGTTGCGCATTCGCCGTTTTACGGACGCATCGAAGCGGATCGTAGAATTGATTCCGGAGGACGTTGGCCGTCCATTAAAGCAGTTTGTCCATAAGTTGCGTTACGGTCAGTTGATTCAGGACGCGCAGGAAACGCTCGAGACGCATAAGGTCAAAGAAGTGGAAGTGCAGGCGCAAGACGGCGCCTGGCATCTGCTCCGGATCCTGCCGTATCGCACCGTCCACGAGCAAATGGCAGGCGTCGTGTTGACCCTGACGGACGTCACGCGGATCAAGCAGGCCGAAGAGGCGGTGCGCAAGAGCGAGGAAAAATTCAGGGCGATATCGTCGAACACACCCGATCATATCCTGATGCAGGATCACGAACTCCGTTATGAATTCGTCGTCAACCCGCAGATTGGCCTGACCGAACAGGATATGCTTGGAAAAACCGATCATGACTTCCTGTCCAAAGAAGCCGCGGACAGCCTGACCCGCATCAAGAAACAGGTATTGGCAAGTGGACAACCATTCCACTTGGAAACTCCTGTGCGCTCTCGAGACGGAGTGGAGGGGTATTTCGAGGGGTCATTCATTCCCAAGTTCGATTCCGAAGGACATGTCACCGGGTTGATCGGTTATTTCAAGGATGTGAGCGAACGGAGACGGGCCGAGCAAGCCTTGCGCACGAGTGAAGAGAAATATCGTCTCTTGTTTTCGGAAAATCCCAATCCAATGTGGGTGTTCGATGAAGAAACGCTCCAATTTCTCGCCGTCAACGATGCCGTCGTGCAACGTTATGGTTGGTCACGTAGTGAATTTTTGCGGATGACCCTCGTTGATTTGTACCCCGCAGAAGATCGCCCTTTGGCGCAAATCACCCTCGAAAAAAGCCGGCATGTACAGGACAAGAAAATCGGCATCGTTCGTCATCAAAAAAAGGACGGGACGATGATGGATGTCGAAATCAATGCCGGTTCCATTGTATTCGAGGGCCGACCGGGGTGGTTGTGCTCCTTGACCGACATGACCGACCGCAAACGGGCCGAAGCAGAACTGCGATTCCGCGCCGAACTTCTCAATGCAGTCGGACAATCAATCATCGCCATTGATACCGACGGAAAAGTGGTTTACTTGAACCATGCCGCCGAGAAACTATATGGCTGGACGCAAGCCGAGGCTTTGGGCAAGAGGATTGTCGATGTTACCGTTCCCCGAGTAGCCCAAGCCGAAGCGCTCGAGATTCTCTCCCACATGTCGGATGGCCGTTCGTGGCTCGGCGAGTTTCTCGTCCAGCGGCGTGATGGGACGACCTTTCCCGCGGCCGTGCATGATGTGCCGATCTTCGATCAAGCGGGCAACTTTGCTGGGGTCATAGGTATTTCGTTTGACATCACGGAGCGCAAGCGGTCGGAAGAAGCGCTGCGCGAAAGCGAATCGCGCGCCAAAGCGATGTTGGAGGCAATCCCCGACCTCATGTTCCATTTGGATCGCGAAGGCAGATTTCTGAATTACACCGCGAAGAGGCATGAATTGTACGCCGAATCCGAGCCAAACCTGGTTGGTAAACGAGTACGCGAGGTTTTGCCACCCGAATTTGCGGATTTGGTCGACCGTCGGATTCACGCCGCCCTCGAGACCGGGACCATGCAGACGTTCGAATATCAATTGCCCATTCGACGCGATGGGCTTCACGATTATGAAGCGCGCATGGTCCCGAGTGGAGCTGATGAAGTCATCGCCATCGTACGTGATATCACTGAGCGTAAGCGTGCGGAAGCCGAACGGCAAGCAAGTGAACAGAATGCATTGGAAGCTCAACGCTTGCAGAGTTTGGGATTGCTGGCGGGGGGCGTGGCCCATGATGTCAATAATCTTTTGACCCCGATTTGGGCCAATACCGAATTATTGCGCCTCACGATTGCCCGCACCCCCGAAACCGATGAACTCTTGAATGCCGTAGTTACCGCAACGCAACGAGCCCGGGATCTGGTGCGGCAAATGTTGGCGTACGCGGGACGACACCCCATGGTGTTGGCCGAGGTGGAACTCAATGATTTGATTACGGAAAGCCTGGCCCTTTTGCGGGCCACTCTCCCCAAAAATGTCAGCGTCCAATTGGAACTCGCCGCTGCGCCATTGCCCGTGGTCGCAGATCGCACCCAACTGCAACAAGTGCTGATGAACCTCATACTCAATGCAGCCGAGGCGTTT
>DAOMZH010000155.1:0-10869 GCA_035437985.1 Polyangium sp. (in: bacteria)
ACTTGACGAAATAGGCGGCTAGTTCGGCACGGAAGTAACACCAGTCGTAGCCGTTGGTGAGGATGAGGCGTCCATCGTCGGGATGTTTTGAGATCCAACGATGTAGGGCTTCTTCGAGTGCTCCGTGTTCGACACGCACACCGTCGTGCCAAAAGAATCCCTCACGATCGAGAACGATCGTGCTTTCTCGTGAGGTTCCGGGTGGAGGTGCGAGACGAAAAAAGTCTGGATGCTCGCCGGGTTTCATAGGTCCTCCTCGGGCTCATCTCCCATGGCTCGCGTGCACACGCAATTTGTCCATAGGGTCGCTCATGGTGCATGTCACGCCCCTGAACTTCGACCTTCGCCATCGCGTGGGTTAAAACCGAGCGCCATGAATGACCGAGCTTCCACGAAGATCGACGAACACCTGCAAGCCACGCGTGCGTATTACGACGAATTCGCGGCTCGTTACGAGGACAAACGTGGAGGACGGGATCCCGGGGGCTATCACGATCTCGTCGATGACTTGGAGATCGACTTCGTTCGGCGCTTCGCGGTCGATCGCGACGTACTCGAAGTGGGATGCGGAACGGGACTGCTACTCGAACGCATCGCCCATTTTGCACGTTCGGCCAAAGGGATCGATTTGTCCGACGGTATGCTCGAAAAAGCTCGCGCCCGCGGCCTCGAAGTCACGCTCGGGAGCGCGACGGATCTCCCGTTTGCCGACGAGAGTTTCGATGTGGCGTGTTCGTTCAAGGTTTTACCGCACGTGCAAGACATTCGTCGGGCTCTCGACGAGATGACGCGCGTAGTTCGTCCGGGTGGAACAGTCGTCATCGAGCTCTACAATCCGTTCAGCATGCGCGGCTTCGTCAAAAACTTTTTGCCAGCCGGCTCGATCAGCGCGAAGACCAAAGAAAGCGCGGTGTACACACGCTTCGACAATCCGTTTCGCGTGACGGACCTCGTGCCCGCGCGGTTACAGCTACGCGCATCGCGCGGCGTCAGAATCGTGACGCCAGCCGCGGTAATGATGCGTTTGCCGATCGTTGGACGAGTGCTCGATGTTGCGGAACGAGCGCTCTGCGACTCGCCATTGCGTTACTTCGGTGGTTTCTGGATTGGTGCGTTTCGCAAGATCTGATGACGATGACATCGCCTGTCGACGTTCGGCGCGCCCTGCTACGGTTGAGGGTCTGCTTGTGCAACGAGGAGCACGATGCCCAACCCACCGCCGAACGTGGCCACGACCCTGCCTAGTGGAACGCTGAATGATCGCGGCGGTCTCGTCGCCGCATTGGCGTTCATCGAAGGCGTGGGAGTTGGTTCGATGGGACCACGAGAGATCCGGAAATGGATCGATGCATATCTGGTACGCCCAGGTCGGATTGACAAACCAACCCACCTGACCGAGCCAATGGCCGGTACGTTGCTCCTCGATGCCCTCGTCGGCCCCGATGCCTCGACTTCGCGCACGCAACTCGATCGCATCCTCGGACGCGCCCGCTCCAAAGTCGTACGTGCCCTGCAAGGACTTCTGCAAACGCCGCCCGATGAAAGCTTCATCCAAGTCGCGAAAGATGCCGCGCGTGTCGAGTTGGTCGATCCAAACGACAACCTTTGGGTGGCTCGTCCTCAGCGCACCGATCCTTTGAGCGACATCGTGCTCGGTCTGTTCATTGCGGATTTCTTGTCGAACCGAACCCTGTACGAGCAGAACCTTTGTGTCTGCTCCACCTGCGGGCGTCTGTCGTTTCGGGCTCGTTCGATGTCCCGAACGGCATGCCGCGAGCACAACGATCCCAGCCAATACGGCAACAAGTAGCCCCCCCTAGCTACCGACCCCGACGTCCGTCAAAACGTACCGACGAGACCAACCCCGAACATGTCCTTGGACAAACCCAAGGTTGGCATAACGAACAACGATGATGTGGTTGGTCGGGGTGGAACGGGCCGCTTGTTCACCGTGACGAACTGGGGCACGAACGCGATCTGCGCCTGGACAATCCCGGTTACCGCCACGGCCGCGAAGGCTCCAAACGCGATCTGATTCAGGCGAATCGAAATCAATCGGTTGGTGCCCAAAGTATCTTGTTCCGCGCCGTATCTGGGGTTGTAGTAAGCGTCTGTGTAATAGGCTTGCGTGACGGACGTGACGACGGTGATCGCCCCGAGCAAGGACTCTGAAACGGCAAACGCGGTCCCCAACGACGAGTTGCGGTTCTGAAACTGGCCAATGCCAAAGGGCAATGACGCAATGAACCGCGAGTTCTTCACGATCACGCGCTCTTCGGATGCTGCACGGAGCACCATTGCGAGCCATTTGTCTTCGGCTTGCTTGGCACGTTCTGCCGCGAGACGTTGCGCGCGCTCCTGCTGCGCCCGCTTCTCTTGCTCTGCTTCGAGCTCCTGACGAAGACGTCCACGTACCACCGTGAACCGATCGACCACCTTCGCAGGAAAGGCCGCTGGGTCGGGGGCAAACTGAAAGTTTTTCCGGAGAATTTCAGCGATTTGCAGATCGGCTTCATCGTTTCGATTCAAAGCAACGAGCGACGCGGCGTAATAGGCGCGAGCCCGTTCGATGAGGTCCGGATCGCTCAATCGACATGGTGTCATCGCATTCGCAGGCGCTTGCGCGCAGGCCATTTGCGCCGGGTCGAGCATCGCGGCGAAACGATCGGCAGCTTTGTCGTATTCACCGCCGTCGAAACGCGTCTTGCCCAGCTCGAATTGTTGCAAGTCGTCCGCGCACGCCCAGGAGCTCAACGTCAGCAGCGCTGCTCCCACGCACGTGGACAGGACAAACCTACCCTTGGCGCACGGCAGAGTTCTGCGCATGAACGAAGAACGCTCGAACGCAGATTGGCCATGGCGATCCCCGGCGCGTTCGGCATCTTTCGTCCCGAACCCCCGAGTTCCGTCGGGCCGAGCCTGCTCTGGACGAGTTCGCGCCGTCATCCTCGGTAACCGAGGAACCCTTTCTACCGGAATTTGGTCGTGGTGGGGCACGGCGTTGCACAACGACGATTTTCGGCATGCACGAACATGCACAACGATTGAAATTCTCGGGCGAAATTACTTCTTCGGCCAGGCAACGACATTGTGCTCGCCGGCACGCAGCAGGACCGAATTGCGCATTGACTCCGCAGGAGGCGGCGGAACGAATTGGCACTTTCCATTCCACGCTGCGTCGCTCAATTGCACCGTCCCCGTCCCTCCCGCGTACACCGTGAGCATGATGTCGGTGCATACGACATGCGAGTTTGCCGGTGCACCACTCAACGTCACGGTCGCCGGCAAAGGCTTCAAGCGAATGCTGATCCGCTGCACTTGCTCGGGATCTTCGTCGGGTGCTGGCTCGACATGAATCGCCCCCGAGAACGCTTCACAACACTTCGAGCCTTCGACCCTCGCCGATGCCGAATGGGCGCCGGTTTTTAGCGAGAAAACCCGCGAAAACCACGACTCTTCGCGCCCGTCCAGCGTCAGCTTCGCACCTTGCGGATTGATGACGATGGACACTTTGCGCATCGTCGGACGACTTGCAGGCGGAGGCCCACCCGACGTGACCGGAGCCGCCGAAACTTTCACGCGCGCACTCGGTTGCGGATCGACGGAATCAACGGGCTCGTTCACGTGCGACAAACTCGAATCAACCGGCGCCGGAATCGTCGTCGGATTGGGGTTTGGCGTGGGTGAACTCGACAGGGCACCCCGAGTGTCGGAACCGTCAGCCTCGATGACCACGGGCCCAGCTTTGCGCCAGCGCGCAATACCGAAGGCTATTCCACCAAGCACCGAAACAGCCCCCACAACGAGCGCCGCGCGCTGCGCGATCCTTCGTCTCGCAGCACTCGATTGCAGACTGCGGACACGTTTGAAGATCGTTTGATCGTCGGGCGCCAAGGCCAAAGCCCGGTTGAAGTCATCTGCAGCGCCAACGACGTCTCCCGCTTTTCGGGCTGCTTCACCGCGCGAGAGCAATCGCGGGACGAGTCGTCCTGCCAAACTACGCGCATATTCTTCGGGATTCGCGAAATACGCTTCAATTTCAGCCCGCCCGTCGGGCATCCCCAACGCTTCGAGTTCTTCGCGGATACGTTCGGCGAGTTTGGCCGGGCTTGCCGTTCGGTCTTCCAAACGACCCGCCAACGCCCCATCGACGATGCGCGACCAACGTCCACCGACCGTATTTCGCTCGCGAGCGGCGGTTGGATAGCTCCCTTCGAGCACTCTTCGCAAAACCTGCGCCGGGTTTTTCCCTTCAAACGGCAAATGCCCGACGAGACATTCGTACATCAATACGCCCAGAGCAAACACATCCGTTCGCCCATCGACCTCCCCCGCTTCGATCTGCTCGGGTGCCATGTGCGCCGGTGAGCCGAGCACCTGACCCGTCGACGTCACCCCTTGCGAATCCAGCATCTTCGCAATGCCAAAATCCGTGAGTTTGATGATGACTCCAAGGTCCGAAGTCGTGGCGGCACGACGTTGCGCCAGCCGCTCGTCGTTTGTCTCGACACGACGTTTTGAAATGGGTCGACGCGATGATTCTGGTTCGGCATCCAGCGCATCCCCGGGCGAAGACGAACGCGGCTGAGGCAGAGATTTTCGATCGCTGGGGAGCTCGACGAGAACGTTCTCGGGTTTGACGTCGCGGTGAATGATCCCGGACTCGTGGGCATGTTCGAGTGCGTCACAAAGAACGAGCGTTATCGCCGCCCCGATTTCCGCCGGCATATCGCGATGTTGTTCGAGGATTTTGCGCAGCGTCGTGCCGCGACACAGCTCCACGACGAGATACCGCTCGCCGTCTTCTTCCCCTGAAACATCGTGAACTTCGACGATGCACGGATGCCGCAGTTTCGCCGCAGCTCGAGCCTCCGCGATGAAGCGTTTGCCGACTTCCGCGTTTTCCCGCAGGTGCTTGTGAATGATCTTGATTGCGACTTCGCGTCCCAGGCGTTTGTCCCGGGCGCGATAGACGGTCGCCATGCCGCCATGCCCAATCTCCTCGAGCAGCTCGTACTTTGCGAGCCGCGGGAGCGCAGGCAGAGCGGAGAGTTCCGTCATTCAACCACCTTCACGCGAATGGAGTTCGTCGACCCTTTGACCCCAATGGGAGCGCCGAAAATGGCGACGAACTTGTCTCCTGGAGAAACGAATCCGTTCGCCAAGAGTATCATGCTTGCTCGGTCGACCATCTCGTCTGCACTCGTAACTTTGTCGAGCGGCCACGGGACGACGCCCCAAAGAAGAGCGAGGCGGCGACGCGTTGCTGCATTGGGCGAAAACGCGATGATCGGCACGACAGGTCGATGCTTCGACGCAAAAAGCGCCGAGCTTCCCGACTCGGTGAAAGCAACGATCACCCGCGCGCCAATGTCCCGCGCGATATCGCAACCATTGCGGGCCACCGATTCGTTGATGTTCGCCCGTTTTCCCGGCATCTCGCTCGACAGCGGGCGGAAGAACTGGCTCTGCTCCGCCTCCGTGATGATGCGACTCATCACGCGAGCGACGAGCGGCGGGTGCGCTCCTGTTGCCGTCTCTGCCGAGAGCATCACGGCGTCGGTTCCTTCGAACACGGCCGTTGCGACGTCGCTTGCTTCGGCTCGTGTCGGACGCGCTTGCGTGACCATCGATTGAAGCATCTCAGTTGCGACGATGACGGGCTTTTGATGCACCCGCGCCAAACCCAAAATCTCGCGCTGAATCACCGGAACGCGCACGGGATTAAACTCCACGCCGAGGTCTCCGCGCGCCACCATGACGGCATCGGTGGTTTGGATGATCGAATCGAGATTCTCGACGGCTGCTGGTGTTTCGATCTTCGCCACGATCGGAGTGGGCCTTCCCCATGCATCACAAATGTCGCGAACGAGACGAATGTCGTCGGACGTTTTCACGAACGAGAGCGCGACGTAGTCGATGCCGAGCGACAGGCCGAATGAGAGATCCGCTTTGTCTTTTTCAGTGAGTGACGCGAGGCGCACACGCCGTGCAGGAAGACTCACGCCCACGCGATCGCGAAGTTGTCCACCTTGGGTCGCGATGGCGTGAACGCGCCGACCGTCGACCTTCGTGACGGTCAGGATCATGCGTCCGTCATCGATGAGAACGATGTCTCCGGGCTGCAAGTCTTCGCAAAGACCCTCGTACATCACGGGCATTTCACCCGGACCAGCCATGGGTTGTTCTTTTGAAACCTCGACGAGCGCTATCGATGCGTCGGTCGGAACATCCAAGGTTCCTCCCTCGAAACGTCCCGCGCGAATCTTTGGACCGCAAAGGTCTTGCAAGATGGCGACGGGTTTGTCGCAAGCTTCGGCTGCTGCCCGTACAGCTTGAAAACGGCGCGCATGCTCTTCGTGAGAGCCATGCGAAAAGTTCAGCCGGGCCACATCCATCCCGGCACGAATCAATTGTTCGAGTGCAGGCTTGTCTTCGGATGAAGGACCAATGGTGCAAACGATCTTGGCGCGTCTTACATGCACGCCGCGAGCATGGCATGATGGCTCCGCTGGCGACAGCCCCTCGTTGATGGTCGGCACGTGACGCCAAAGCGCCCGAAAATCTTCGCGACTTTACCTTCTCGCCCAAGCGCGCTACCCGAAGGCGCATGTTGATGCGAGATGCGCATGGCGCCGCGATGATGTGCGACCAGCGCCTAGAAGACGTGCTGCGAGCAGCGGCGTCGAATTCCTACGATTCCGTACAATCAGAACACAGTCTGCGTACCCCGGCGTACGTCTACGATCTCGATGGGATGCGAGCTGCCGCAAGCGCCTTGAAGAGTGGTTTTGGCGCTGCTCCGCATCTTGTGGCGTATGCGGTCAAAGCCAACACGGCCGGTCCCATCATCAAGGCTCTGGGACAAGAAGGTTGTGGTGCGGAGGTCGTCTCGGGCTCGGAGCTCATGGTCGCTCTTGGTTGCGGCATCCGTCCCGAATCCATCTTGTTCAGTGGTGTTGCCAAGACAAACACTGAAATCGATCAAGCTCTTGGGGCTGGAGAACGCGGCATCTTGGCGCTCCAGATCGAAAGCGTGGAGGAAGTCCCGCGCGTGATCGCTCGTGCGCGAGCCCTCGGACGCAAAGCGCGCGTGTCCATGCGCGTGAACCCGGACATCATCGCGGACACGCATGCGCACGTCGCGACAGGACACGACGAAGCGAAGTTCGGGGTGACGCTGGAAGATGTGCCTGCTGCATTTGCGGCCATTGATGCAGCCCCGAACGACATCGAGTTGGTCGGCTTGGGATGCCACATTGGTTCCCAACTCACGAGGGTCGATGACTACGTCGCATCTGCGGGAGTGATTCTCGATTTGGTCACGGAACGCTCGAAAATCGCGCCGCTGGCCTTCGTCGATTTTGGTGGTGGGTTTGGCATTGATTATGGAACAGGTTGTCCTGCCAGACCTGTTGATTTTTCCCGAGTAGTCACGCAACTCGTGGCCCAACACGGACTTGGGTCGTTGCGCATCATCGTGGAACCTGGACGTTCTCTCGTTGCCGAATTCGGGGTGCTGTGTGCGTCCGTGGTCACGACCAAAACGGCACGGAGCAAAGGTGTCACGCGCCGGTGGCTGATGATCGATGCGGGGATGAACGACTTGGTCAGGCCGGCGATGTACGGAGCGAAGCATCGCATCGAGCCGCTCGATACGCGGCCAGTAGACGAAAACAAAGGCGTGATGATGCGCGTCGTTGGTCCGGTCTGCGAGAGTTCGGACGACTTTGGCGAACATCCGTTCAGCGAACCGTTGCCACGAGTCGTCGTGATTCGCGACGCGGGAGCTTACGGGTTTGTCATGGCCAGTGAGTACAACGGCCGAGCGTTGCCGGTGGAGATTTTTTTGGTGCAGGGAAAAATTGCGGCGGTTCACGAAAGCCGCTCACGCGAGGCGTGGGCGGCTGGTCGTATCTTTTGAAGGCAAACGATTGTTCAACGCCGATCGCGCGGCGGGGGACGATCCCCACGATCGCGCGGCGGGGGACGATCCCCGCCTCGGTCACGCGAAGGACGATCACGCGGCGGACCATCACCGCGATAGCCGCCCCCTTCGGGACGACGGGGCGGAGGTCCGGAAGCATCGCGCTCACGCGCCATGTCCATACGCGCCTTCGCCTGCAATCCTGCATCGCCATCCGGTAGCGGGAGCACTTCGCGACGGCTGAGACGAATCTTGCCTTCGCGATCGACGCTGACCACTTTCACGTCGGTCACATCGCCTTCCTTGAGCACGTCTTCCACGCGGTCGACGCGCGTATGGGCGAGTTCGGAGATGTGCACGAGGCCGTCGATGCCCGGGAGAATTTCGACGAACGCCCCGAAGTCCGTGACGCGTTTGACGGTGCCCTTGTACGTCGCGCCAACCTCGGGTTCCGCCGTGAGTCCTTTGATGATGTCGAGAGCCTTCTTGACAGCATCTGAATCGGCCGAAGCAACGTTGACCGTTCCGTCGTCGTTGACGTCGATCGCGACGCCCGTCTGATCGACGATGCCCTTGATGGTTTTTCCACCAGGTCCAATGATGAGACGAATCTGATCAGGTTTGACCTTGATGGTCGTGATCCGCGGCGCGTACTTGCTGAGCTCGGGACGAGGTGCCGGCAAAGCTTCGAGCATCTTGCCGAGAATGTGCAGACGCCCTTCACGCGCTTGATCCAACGCTTGTTGCAAAATCGACCGGGACGAACCTTCGATTTTGATGTCCATCTGAATGGCCGTCACGCCCCGCGCCGTGCCACAGACCTTGAAGTCCATGTCGCCGAGATGATCTTCGTCGCCGAGGATGTCGCTCAAAATCGCGTACTTTTTCCCTTCGGCAATGAGGCCCATCGCGATGCCCGCGACCGGCGATTTCACCGGCACACCGGCATCCATCAGCGACAAACAACCGCCGCACACGGCAGCCATCGACGACGAACCGTTCGATTCAAGCGTCTCGCTGACGATACGAATCGTGTAGGGGAACTGCTCTTGCGCGGGAATCATCCGCGCGAGAGCTCGTTCAGCGAGCGCGCCGTGGCCGATCTCGCGTCGACCTGGTCCACGCAGCGGCTTGATCTCGCCGGTGGAGAAGGGCGGGAAGTTGTAGTGCAGGTAAAACCGCTTCCAGCTCTCGCCCATCAAGCTGTCGATCTTCTGTTCGTCGGTGGACGTACCGAGCGTGGACGTGACGACGGCTTGGGTCTCGCCACGTTGGAAGAGCGCACTGCCATGCACGCGGGGCAAAAGGCCCACTTCGCACATGATCGGACGGATGCTCCGCGTGTCGCGACCGTCAATGCGTTTGCCCTCGTCGAGTACGTAACTCCGAACCACGTAAGCCTTGCGCTCCTCGAATTCGGCCTTGATGAGTTTTTCGTTGAGCAGGTACCTCTCGGAACCAAGCTCGGCGAGAAGCGTTTCACCGAGTTTCTTTTTGAGCGCACTGTACCCTTCGTAACGAGCTTTCTTGTCGGTTACGCGGGTAGCCGAGGACAGATCTCCATCGACGATCTCGGAGACGCGCTTTTTGATGTCGGCATCGAGTTGCGCCGCGGCGAACGGTTTCTTTTGTTTACCAACGGCTGCGCGCATCTTTTCGATGAGGTCGATGACCGGTTGGCAGGACTGATGGGCGAACATGAGGGCATCGATGATGTCGTTTTCCGTTGCCTCTGAAGCGCCACCTTCGACCATCACGATGGCATCACGCGAGCACGCAACGACGAGGTCGATGTCGCATTCTTCAATCTCGGAAGCTGTGGGGTACGCGATGAATTCGCCGTTCTTGCGCCCGACACGAATGCCAGCAATCGGGCCATTCCAAGGAATGTCGGAGATGTGGAGGGCAGCGCTTGCGCCGGTGAGTGCGAGGACGTCGGCCTTGTTCTGTTTGTCGCTCGAAAGGACCGTGGCGATGATTTGCGTGTCGCGCTTGAAGCCATCGGGAAACAAGGGACGAAGTGGACGATCCATGATGCGGCAGGCGAGAATTTCTTCGTCGCGTTGTCGCGCCTCGCGCTTGAAAAACCCGCCGGGAATCTTGCCCGCAGCGTAGGTTTTCTCGACAAACTCACAGGTGAGGGGGAAAAAGTCGATGCCTTGTCGCTCTTCTTGCGACACGGCGGTCACGAGCACCATCGTGTCGCCATATGTGACGAGGATGGAGCCATGCGCTTGCTTGGCCAGGCGACCGGTCTCGAGCGTGAGGGCTCGATCGCCGACCATAACGGATTCGCGAACGTACATTTTTTGCGCTCTCTCTAGATGCGAGTGCGCTCCCTGTGTGCCGCGACGCGCGAACGCATGGCGGATCTTCTTCCTCGATTCCTACTCGGTAGAAACGGATCACTGCCGAGCACGAAGCGAAGTCGAAGAGGTCCGGTGCGTCCAAGGTCGAGGGGGAACACCCCCGTACCCTTTCAATTGTCCAAACCCAAAATTCGTTTCGGCTTTGTCTCTAGAACCTCCAGGCGGTCCCTGCCACTTTTTTCGTGACGAAACGCGTGGAGGGGCGGACAAACCCTGGATCGGACGGTCCGGCGAAACATGAAAAAAGCCCGTATCCCGTTGGCGACGAACCCACGGAACACGAGCTTTTGTTTTGGAACGTCGGCACGTGCTCGCGGCAAGAGCGAACAGGCGCGACAATCGTTCACTTGCGGATGTTGAGCTTGTTGATGAGCGAGCGGTAACGCTCGATGTCGATGCGCTTCAAGTAGTCGAGTTGGCGACGACGTTGGCTGACGAGCTTGAGCAAACCACGACGTGAGTGGTGGTCTTTCTTGTGCGTCTTGAAGTGCTCGGTGAGTTGCGTGATGCGTTCGCTCAGGAGGGCGATTTGAACTTCGGGAGAACCCGTGTCGCCTTCTTTGGTGCCGTATT
>DAOMZH010000155.1:10969-15333 GCA_035437985.1 Polyangium sp. (in: bacteria)
AGGAGGGCGATTTGAACTTCGGGAGAACCCGTGTCGCCTTCTTTGGTGCCGTATTTCTCGATGATCGAGGCTTTATGAATGGGATGGAGCATGTGTTTTTCGCAGCTTCTGACCGTTCGTACATGCTGCCGAGCATGCCGGCGGTCTAGAGACACCCGAAACTCAGCCGGCATCCGGAGCGATGCGAGCCAAATATCGGGCCCAACAAAACGGACGCGCAGTATACGGACGCGCGAAGGTCGGTCAAGACTTCATCTCGATGGGTACGAGGTTTGTCCGATGCGGACGTTCGTCCGTTCGTCGGTGCAGTTCCAGGTGCCAACCACTTTGGCGACTAGTAACCAATCTCACTTATCCCAAAGGTGCCAACCACTTTGGTAAATGGTAATCAAAATAACACATTCAAAGTGAGCTACCTTTGGCCCGCCCCGCGCACTTGCCCCAGGTGCCAACCACTTTGGTAACAAGCAATCAATCTCACACAATTCAAAGGTGCCAACCACTTTGGTAATTAGTAATCAACATCACTTATCCCAAAGGTGCCAACCACTTTTGTTCAGCCTCGACGTATCGCGCGACGATCCAGCCAGCTTTGCAACATGACCGCCGCCGCAACTCCATCCACCAACCCCTTTTGCTTCCGCCCAGCCACCCCACCCTGCCGTAATTTTCGCGACGCTTCCATCGTTGTCCACCGTTCGTCGAACAGTTCCACCGGAACTCCCGTCGCGCCCTGAATCTCACGCGCCAATGCCTCGACTTTCGCCGCCATCGGCCCCGCTTCACCCGACATGTCGAGCGGCAAACCCACCAGGAACAACCCCACCCCTTCTTCACGAACCATTTCAATAAGTGCCGATAGGAGACCTTTTTTGTCCCGACCATCCAACGGGGGGCGTACGTGAGCAAGCAGCCCCAATTCATCGGCGATAGCAACACCCACGCGAGCCTTTCCAAGATCTAAGGCACAAGCTCGAGGTTGGCTGGGACGTTCGTTCATGCCCGGACAAAGGGAGGGCCAACCGTGCCAAACGTCAAGACCTTCGGTCCTTCCTTGACCCTTGGGTTCTCTCCGTCCATAAGCCGCGGCGGACATGGACCTTCGTGCAGTCAAAGGAATGAACGACATCCTGCCCGACGAGGCAGCGCGTTGGCAGCGACTCGAGTCGGCATTCCGGAATCATGTTGCGACCTACGGCTATGACGAAGTGCGCACCCCGCTGCTCGAACACACCGCGCTTTTCTCGCGGCAAATGGGCGAAACAACCGATGTCGTCGAGAAGGAAATGTACTCCTTCGAGCGTCATGGCGATGCCCTCACGGTTCGTCCTGAAGGAACAGCAGGAGCTGCGCGCGCATACGTCGAGCACCACGTGCACACACGAGAACCCGTCTCGCGTTGGTATTACCTCGGACCCATGTTTCGTGGCGAAAGACCCGCCAAAGGCCGCTATCGGCAGTTTTACCAAGCTGGCTGCGAGGTGTACGGAGACCCCGGTCCTCTCGTCGATGCCGAGATGATCGAGATGGTCTACTCGTACCTCACGAGCGTCCTCGGAATCCCGAACATCGAAGTGCGTCTCAACTCACTCGGGGCCCTCGGGACACGTGAAAAATACGCGGCTGCTCTGCGCGATTTCTTCGAACCTCGGAAAGACAAACTCAGCGAAGACTCGCAACGCCGGCTCGAAAAAAATGCGCTGCGCATTCTCGATTCCAAGGATCCACGCGACCGCGAACAACTCGAAGGAGCACCGTCGATTTTGAGCATTCTCGACGCAGCAGACGCAGCACATTTCGACAGCGTCAAACACTTCTTGGATGATACGGGCGTGCCGTACGTGGTCGACACGAAGCTCGTTCGTGGACTCGACTACTACACACGCACGCTGTTCGAACTCGTCACGACAACCGGCGATCTCGGGGCCCAAAGCACGCTCGTGGGTGGAGGTCGTTACGACAACATGATCGCGGAACTTGGTGGACCAAGCGTTCCAGCAATTGGATTTGCGATGGGCATCGAACGACTGCTCACGCTGCTCCCCGATGATGTTTCACGAGACAAACCTGCCGTATACATTGCGCCTCTTTCAGCGGCATGTGCGAGCAAAGCGATGGTGCTCGGGCGGGACCTTCGGCGTCTTGGAGTACGGACTGAGGTCGATGGTCGTGGCGGAAAGATCAAGGCGATGTTGCGGCGCGCCGATTCGCTCAAGGTGAAGCTGTGCGTGATTTTGGGTGATGGAGAGCTAGAGCGAGGCGTCGCGACGGTGAAGGATTTGGCGGGGCACACGCAGACGGAAGTGCCTTTGGCGACGGCGGCGCAGAGTTTGGCGGAGCAGGTGCGGACAAACACGCCCCTCGAACCTCGGCAGGACAAGGCGTGACGGGCAAGGCACTGCGCACACGTGTTTTGCAAGTAGGGCTGGCGCTCGCGAGCCTGGGGATGGTGTCGTCTGCGTCGGGACAAACCGGAATGCCTGGCGGCATGACCGGTCCGCCGCAGGGTCCGAGCGGTGGAAGTGGGGCCAAACCGAAGGCGCAGCCGGATCAGCCTGAAACGCATGCCGCGTCGGGAGCGGATGAAGTCTCGCCGTTGCAGACGCAGGAGCCGACGCTTCCGCAGGATCCTTTGGAGATTCCGGCGAACGTTGGAGCACAAATTGGTTCGAGTGCCGCGGCGATCGCGAAAACTTCGACCGAAGTTGTCGAGCGGCAGTTTTACGGACTTTGGTATTCGGAGCGCACGAAAGACCGGCAATTCCGCACGCTTTTCCCCTTGTGGGCGGAATGGCAGAAGAAAGACGATCGCTCGAGTTTGTACGGCTTGTTTTATTACAATCGCCGCGCGCCGAATTACGAGACGGATGTTTTCTTTCCGCTTTATTGGCGACTCCGCAACCATCAAACGCGGACGACGGTCGTTGGCCCGTACATTCACCAGGAAAGTGAAGCGACCGCGAAGTCACCTGCGACGCATATGAATTGGCTTCCGCCATTATTTTTCGAGGGCCGCAAGGGCACGAGCGGATATCTGCACATTCCTCCGCTGCTCACGTTCACGCGCCATACGGATCACAATGGCTTGAACATCATTGGCCCTATGTTTTGTCGTTGGAAAGGCGGTTCTTCGTGCGACACGCGAACCGCGGACGATATCGACCTCGGCATGGCGCCTCTGTATTTCTATGGGCGCAACGAGTCGACGGAATACGAAATCATTCCGCCGCTTTTGCATTATTATCGATATTACGACGGGGGCGAGAGTTACACGAATGTTTGGGGGCCCTACATTCGCACCCACGACAAACAAGGCGATAGTCGACACATCGCGCCGATCTATTGGCATTGGTGGGGGAAAAACCGCGAGAGTTTGACGGTCGCTCCGTTCTTCCATTACAGCTACAATGGCAATGCAACGCGCCTCGTGACGCCGCTTTTCTTGTGGGCGAAAGACGGAAAAGGCGAAAGCACCTTTGCTTCGTGGCTTTATGCGCACCACAAGGGCCGCACGGAGCTCGAGATGATCTCGCCCCTGTATTGGCATTACAAAGATCCGGATATCAAACTCGACCGCAAGATGTTTTTCCCATTCTTCTACAAAGAGGAATCACCGCGTGGCAACGATTTGGTCGTTTTTCCGTTTTACGGACGCTTTCATCGTAATGGCCTGAGCGATGACACGTGGATCACGCCTCTTTTCCGCTACCATGAGGATACGACGGGTTGGCAAGCCAATCTCTTTCCGTTTATCCACGTGGGCCAGTCGCATAGTTCGTCGCATTTGGTCGTGGCGCCATTCGTCTGGGATTTCGCCTCGCCGCAATCACGCGTGACGGTCGTTTTGCCGGGGTATTTCCGCTTCGCGGACAACGACGGCGTGTCCCAACTGGTGCTGAATACGTTTTACCGCGAACGCAAAGTGGAAGGTGGAGGCTCGGATTGGGAATTCCACTTCTTCCCGGTATTCGCCTTCGGTCAGACACAAATGGGCCATTGGTGGAAGGTACTGTACGGTTTGGCGGGGTATGAGCGGGAAGGCTCGCGGACGCAAATGCAGCTGCTCTACATTCCCATTACGCTCAGCAAAGAGCGCCGTCCAGCATCCAATTCAGATTGAATCCCGGGCAGATTCGAACCCTCGCTGCGCGCGCTAAAAAGCGCGCTGCGTGAGGCTTTGTTTACGATTGAGAGGGTCCCCAAACCCCCAATACCCCCGAGTTTTTCCTTGTCAGCGCATTGGATGGGCCGGGCGCCATTGTCGCACGAAAGCGGAAACGCGCGTCACGTCCCCTGCTCGCAATTCCATCGTGAGGGTCCGATCGGGACCTGTGAGCGTCAATGTTGCGCCATTGACGGACGCT
>DAOMZH010000156.1:0-4164 GCA_035437985.1 Polyangium sp. (in: bacteria)
CGGGGTCAATCGTACCATTCAACGTAATCGCATTCCAAGTGCTGCCTTGCGAGCTCGCATATTGAATGGACCAGTTGGTCATGGCGACCGCCGTCGTTCCACGATTGTGCAGCTCGACGTAATCAGCGTTGGGCACGGTCGCGCTCGAACCACCACCTCCGAAAACTTGGCTGATGACCACCGACCCATTGCAGAGATTCGGGCTGCGCGTCGTGAATCCATTCGCCTGCGTGTACTCAGCGCCAAGCGGTACCCCTAGGGTGCTCATCGCTGCCGTGGTCACCCGAATCTTGAAGTTGTGATTGATGAGGAATTCGGGCGCCGGCGTGAGCGTCGCCGTGGTTCCGGTACCGGAAGCCATTGACGACGAAAACGCAATGCAGGTGGCGAAGTTGTCGAGCGAAACCTGAATCGAACCCGTACAAGCGCCGGCGGTGGTTTGTCCAGTCAAGGTGGTGAAGTTCATGGGCGTCGAGAACGTTACCGTCACCGTCGATGGCGCATCGATGGTCGCCATGTCGGCGGGCGTGGTGCTGACGACGCTCGGCACCATCGGGGTAATGCAGTTACCGCTTCCGTCGCATTGCGTGCCGCCCATCGAGCATAGCGACCCTGGGGCCGAGGGCGGATTCGACGGCATGCCCATCGAGCAAATGTCGTCGGTGCATTGATTGCCGTCGACAGGCACGTCGGTGTCGAAATTGACGGTCTGCGTGCCACCCATGCCGTTGCATTGGTTCTGCTTGCAATCGCCCGGGGTTTGCATGCTCGTGGGCGTACCAGAAGCCGTATTGTTGACGCCGCAGCTCCCCATGGAACAAGTTCGGGTTTGACAGTCCGTATCCATTCCCGAACAATCTGCGGGCGCGATGCATTGCACGCACGAACCTGCGCCATCACAAAGCGTGCCGCCTTGCGAACACGTCGTCCGCGGAGCCGAAGGCGGATTCGAAGGCATGCCTGCCGTGCAAATGTCGTCGGTGCATTGATTCATGTCGACGTTGACATCGCTATTGTCATTGACGGTCTGCGTCCCGCCCATGCCATTGCATTGATTGCGCTTGCAATCGCCCGTCGTTTGCATGCTCGTGGGCGTGCCTGCGGGCGCATTGTTGACGCCGCACATGCCCGTGGTACACGTACGGGTTTGGCATTCTGTATCCATTCCCGAGCACTGGCTCGCGACATTGCATTGCACGCATTGCCCCGTCGCATTGCAGAACGAACCGCCGGACGTGCATGCGGTGTCGATCGGCTTGGGCGGATGCACAGGCATTCCCATGTTGCACGTATCGTTCGTACACTGATTACCGTCGTCCGCAGGCACATCGGCGTTATCCGCGACGGACACGATGAGGCCCATGCCATTACATTGATTGCGTTGGCAGTCTCCCGCCGTTTGACCAGTCACCACCGTTCCCGAAGGCTGATAATTGAATCCGCAAACGCCACCCGTACAGGTGCGGGTTTGGCATTCGTTATCCATTCCGGGACACGTGCTGGCCACCGTGCATTGCGGCGGCGGCACACAGGCACCGTTGCCGTCACATTGCGTGCCATTGTTTTGGTTGCATGCAGTTCCCGCCGGCAAATTCGGATGCGAGGGCGCTCCGGCCGTGCAAACTTCATCCGTACACTGGTTACCATCGTCCATCGGTCGGTCATTGTTGTCGATGGCCCCCGTCGTAATCCCGCCCGTACCATTGCATTGATCCGTATGGCAATCGCCGACCATCGGATTGCTAGCGACTGTCCCCGCGGTGGCATAATTGAATCCGCACATGGAGCTATTGCACGTCCGGGTTTGGCAAACTGTATCCATTCCGGAACAGTCCATCGCCACGTTGCATTGCACGCACGTTCCCATCGTATTACAGACCGAGCCGCCGTTTTCGGTGCACATCGTGCCCGACATGACTGGCGTATGCGTTGGACCCGTCGCCGGATTACAGCCGTCGGTGGTGCAGGTGTTGTTATCGGTCGTCGGAACGGGATTCTGCACCGGCCCGAGCACCATGTCGCACGCCGCCGTGGTGCACGCGCTCCCGTCGTCCGCGGGCAAATCGGTGCCATTAAACGTGGAGCTCACGCCACCCATGCCATCACAAACGTCCGTTTTGCAATCATTCGGCGTTTGGGCCATCAAAACCGTACCTTGCGCCGCATTCGAGAAACCACACATACCCGTCGTGCAGGTCCGGGTTTGGCATTCCGTATCAGTTCCTGCGCATTGCGTGGGCTGCGTGCAACCTGTGCAATTGCCCATTCCGTCGCACTGGAGCATCATATTCGTGCCACAGGTCGTCCCCGTCATGCGATTGGGATTCGACGGGACACCATTGGTACAGACATCGTCCGTGCAATCGTTGTTGTCGACAGGCAAATCGGTCCCATCATTCGCCGTAGTTATATTGCCCGCGCCGTCACATTGACTGATTTTGCAATCGCCCGCCGTTTGCCCGGATGTGGTCGGGGTTCCGGATGCTACGAATGCCGTCCCGCACATCCCGCCATTACACGTAGCCGTTACGCATTCATTCGGCGTTGCCGGGCAATCTGCGGTGGTTTGGCAGGGCATACCACTGCCGCCAGCGCCGCCAGTGCCGCCAGTGCCGCCCATACCCCCCATACCCCCGGTTCCCGCAGTGCCCCCAATGCCGCCAGTTCCCGCAGTGCCCCCAGTACCGCCTGTACCCCCAGTGCCACCTGCACCAGCCATACCGCTGCTACTGCTACTGCTACTACTGCTGCTGCTCGAATCGCCAGCATCCGGCGTGTTGTCGATCTCGGATCGGTCGACCTGCGAGAAGATCTCGCACGCACTCAGCGAGAGTGCGGCTGCCGCAATCAAAAAGTTGTTCGTCCTGCGCATTGTTCTTTCCTCTGAACGCGCGTCTACCACAGCGGCAAACCGACGCGATCAAAAATCAACCACCCCAGGCGCATCATCAATCTCCCCGAGAAAGCAAGGACGATCCGCGAGATGCACGTCGCGAGTGATAGTCAAGCCCAAAGCCGCATTGCCACCAGCCTGCCACAAACACTTCACCAAACTCACTTCGCCATGGGTTTCGTCGGCCCTGACGAGTCCTCGATCACCAAGTCACGCACCGCATCATCCAGCTCCGCACGAGCCATTGCAGCTTCGTCTCCAACTTTCGCCATTTCCACCGCTACGTCGTCACCCTGCTTCGTCACGTCCGCCAATCGATCGAGCAGCATTTTGCGCAGTTTGTCCGCAGCCGGTGTTTTTTCGATTGCTTTGATGTTTTCGCGCAACTCCACGGCCCGTTCCTGAGCCTCGGCGCGTTTGTACCGCAATCGGTCGAGTTTGTCTTCGGTTATGCCCAGGGTTTTTCGGAGCGCAACAATGCGGTCCATTTTCTTTTGCAGCTCCGGCGCCAGCGTCGAGCCCCTCACGTACAAGCTGAGTTTGTCTCCGTCCGTGGTCGACAAGATCCATTGGCGCTCGAACGGTTTGCTCTCTTCGATATCGATTCGCGTGGTTTTATGGGGCTCCACCCGCATTCGAATGAAATATGCTTCGGGAGTCGTTTCGGTGTCTGGTGGAAGATTCACGGGCTCGTACCCGACCAAACGCGCATGACGCAACACCAGCGTACTCGGAACGTTGTGCCCGGGCACGATATCGTACGACGTCACATACCTGCGCCGATCGTTCACCCGCAAAACACCTTTCGCCAAAGACACAATTTTGACGGGTTCCTCGAGCATGATGCCGGACGACTTCACACTCGTCGAGGTATCGACGGCATAAGGAATGAGCGATCTTTCCCCAGGTAAGAGACGCGTAATCACGCCTTCCCCGACAAACGTTCCTCCAGAAAAAATAGATACGGACCCCGGTTGTAATCCGATATCGCTCTTGTTGAGAATTTCCGCCGCGCGAAATGGATGGCTCGCACTTTGTGGCGCCGCCGGATCAGGGCGAAACAATAGAATGTCGTCACCATCCATCGGCCGATTGATGAGCGTGATGAGTGCCGATGATTTTTGGGGCAAGGTCACCGCATTGGCAATTTCATACCGATACGTGCCGCTCGAAGCATCCACGGACGTCGCTGCTTCGGGCACTCGGGCCAGCGCTTCCTGCGTAAAGGTCGGAGGAGGAGGACGATTGTAGGATTGGGCGACTTGTCGGGC
>DAOMZH010000156.1:4264-15329 GCA_035437985.1 Polyangium sp. (in: bacteria)
CCTGCGTAAAGGTCGGAGGAGGAGGACGATTGTAGGATTGGGCGACTTGTCGGGCACGGTCATCTTTTTGCAAGACCGTAAATCCAACGCGCCGATTCTTCTGTCGTCCCTCGTCCGTATTGTTCGAGGCAATGGGTTTGTCTGTACCATAGGACTTAAGCGTGAGCCGACTTTGATCCACACCTAGCCGCGTGAGCATCGTTTGCACCGCGCGCGCTCGACGCATGGCGAGATCGAAAGGCAACGATTCGTCCGAAGATGCATGCCCGCCAATTTCGAGCAGCGTGACAACAGGAACCTCGACCATCGTCTGAGCCACTTGTTCGAGGATGGGTTTGGCGGTCGGTCGAATCACGTCCGAGCCACGTTCGAATTGGACTTGACTAAGAATGACTATTTCTGACGAACTCACGCGCACGAGACGTGGACACCCGGTTTGTTTCGGATCGGGATCACCGGGGCCCCGTTCGTTTGGACAAGCATCGATTCGATCGGCAATTCCATCGGCTTCACTATCCGTCATTGCCGTATTCTCGGCATACACGGGGCCGACTGCACCGGTCGGCAACCCATACACGCCTTTTAATTCTGGACGTTGCATCAACATGGGTGAACGCAAATCCGACGCATACGAAAGGGGCGCCCCGGTCGCGAGCGTCACGCGTACGTCTTTCCAATCTTCGTCGCCGATGTTATCAATGAGGGCCCAGGCTTGCAGCAAAGCTTGGCGTTCTTTTTGTTCCTTGGTGGGCAAAATAATGCGATAGGTCGCTTTCCACGCCGCCGCAGGAACCGCATACGCAATCGATACTGGACGTTTTGGCCGCGGCGAAAACACGAGTTCGAGCTCGGTTGGTTCTTCCGTATTGAGCCCACGTCCCGATCGCGGGAGCATTGCGCTCACGGTCGAAGGCGTATCGTTTGGTCCGAGTCCTTGTTCGACGACGACGACACTCTTCAAGACATCGTCCACTTCGCGTTCGCGAAATCGTAAAGACAAACGGTCCGAAGCCATCACCCCCGTGCGCTCGAAATAGCCGAGCCCATTTTGATACAGCACGACATGCTGCAGTCGCAATCGTGGCGACGGTCCTTCCGCCAACGGTCCACCGCATCCCGTAATGAATCCCGCGCAAAGAGCCACTTGTAAACTACGACGAATGGATCCCATGACTCGACACCTCAGCGTTCGATCGCCCCCAATGGATGCATGACGCATTCTTACGTGTTCCTCGACGCGACAACCAGACATTCCATCCACGCATCGGAAATTTTTCCTTGACACCCTACTTCGAAGAAGTTAGAAGTAGTTGCGTGAGTTCGAAACTGGAACGTCATGCGGAGCAGCTCAGTGCGCTGGGTCATCCGCTGCGCCTTCAGATCCTGCGCTTTGTGGTGCAAGGTGACCCGAATGGCACGACGGCTGGAGACATCCAGGCGCACGTTGATCTTCCCGCTTCGACGCTCAGCCACCACCTGAAACGACTCGTCGATGCGGGCCTTTTCACGACGCGCAACGAGGGGACGTTTCACCTGTACACTGCTGATTATTCAGCATTGCGCAGTTTGACCGATTATGTCTGGGAAGATTGCTGCAAACGCGGCCCCGGAACCAAAAGCAGCTGCTGCTAAGCAGAACCAACGGCTTCATGCCGTTTTTTCAGGCCCCTTAGTTCGACTTTTTTGGAAGGAGCACCGACGATGAACGTACTGAAGCCGCATGTATCCCTGAATGTCACCAATATCGATGCCTCGGTGGCATTTTACGAAAAAGCCTTTGGTGTTTCGGCGACCAAGCGTCGTCCTGGGTACGCCAAATTCGATTTGCAAAGCCCGTCGCTCAATTTGACGATGCAGGAGGCGCCGCGTACGGGCGTGAATGCGAGCCATTTTGGCGTGCAAGTCGCGAGCACCGACGACGTCATCGAAGCCAAGAATCGATTCGATGGTTTGGGACTCAAAACGTTTGTCGAGGAAGACACGGCGTGTTGTTATGCGGTGCAGGACAAGGTTTGGATCGAGGATCCGGACGGAAATTCATGGGAAGTGTTCGTGGTCAAAGCAGATGCTGAAGTGATGCGTGAAATGCCCAAGACGGGTGAACAAGCGGCGGCGTGTTGCGTGCCTGTGTTTGGCATATCGAAAAAGCCCTCGGCCTCGAATTGTTGCCCACCGGGACCGGGCGATGCGCGTTGACTTGAAGCGCCGAGCAGCGGCCGAAGCAGTGGGAACTGCTCTGCTTTTAGCGACCGTCGTGGGCTCGGGCATCATGGGTGAGCGGCTTGCTTCGGGCAATGTGGCCATTGCGCTACTCGCAAATACGCTGGCGACGGCCGCGGCGCTCATTGCCTTGATCCTGACGTTTGGGCCTGTTTCGGGCGCGCATTTCAATCCGGTCGTCACGATGGCCGATGCTTCACAAAACGGTTTGGCGTGGCGTGACGTTCCGGCGTACGTGATTGCGCAGGTGATTGGTGCATTCGTTGGTGTTGCGTCAGCAGACACGATGTTCGACGAGCCCATCTTTGCGGCATCGACCCATATTCGCAGCGGTACGGGGCAACTCGTGAGTGAGGTCATTGCTACGTTTGGATTGCTTTGCGTGATTTGGGGTTGCTCGCGCCGTCGACCGAGTGCGACCCCGTTTGCCGTAGGTGCATACATCGCTGCGGCGTATTGGTTTACCGCCTCGACATCTTTCGCGAATCCGGCGGTCACGTTGGCCCGAGCCGCCACGAATACGTTTGCGGGGATTCGGCCGGTCGATGTTCCTTATTTCATGGTGGCGCAAGTATTCGGAGCCATCATGGCGACGGCGCTTTTCCGCTGGCTCGTACCCGCCGCACCCGAAAATGCGCCCGCGGAGGCCATCGAAGCCAAGACCTAATTGCGAAATCATCATCAACGAAGCGCCGCACGATAAACCATTTCATACGCGCGCACCGGGCCTTCCCAGCCATGCGCGGCCAGCATTCCGCGTTTTTGCAGGGCTGCAAACTCGGGCGTACCAAGCCTCGAGAGCGCCCGCGATATGACCTGCATCAAGCCACCAACCGACAATTCATCAAACAAAAATCCATTGGCGGCAGCCGGTCGGTCGTCTGCGTCAATGATCGTGTCCGCCAAACCGCCCGTACGTCTTGCAATCGGCACGACCCCATAACGCATCGCCTGCAATTGCACGATCCCGCACGGCTCCCATCGCGAGGGCATGAGCAAGAAATCTCCTGCTGCAAGGAGCCTGCGCGCATTGTCATCCGTCACCTGACCCAAATAGACGACACGGCCAGGAAAAACCTGCGCTGCTGACGCGCAAAGCGCCTCGATTTCCGCGTCACCGGATCCAGCAAGACAAACATTGGCGCCCATTTCGACAATGTGCGGAATCGATTTCCCCACGACGTCGATTCCTTTTTGCTCGACGAGCCGTCCCAAGGACACGAAGAGCGGTTTGTCCACATCTAGTTTGTGCTGCAAACAAAATATTTCCTTGTTCGTTTTTTTACGGGCCGCAGTATGGGCATCGAATCGTTCCGGAAGTGCGGGATCCGTCAAGGGATTCCATAATGTGGTATCGATGCCATTGACGATCCCCGTCAATACATTACCCCGCTTCCGAAATACTCCATCGAGCAAGTGCCCCTGTTCGGGCGTCTGAATCTCGCGCGCATAGGTAGGCGAGACGGTCGTCACTTGATTTGCCGCCAATACGCCGCCCTTGAGCAATGAAATGCGCCCATATAATTCGAGCCGTTCCATCGTTGCGTGCTCGGGACCCAAGCCGAACCAAGATAACGCCGAGCTGGGAAAGAAACCTTGATACGCAAGGCTATGGATCGTGAACACGGTCGCTAGGCGAATTCCCTTTTCCCGCAGCAGATAAGGAACCATGGCGGCAGGCCATTCGTGCGCATGAACCACGTCGATTTTTTCAGATTGCTGGGCCTGAACGATACATTCTACCACAACCTGAGAAAACAGCCCGCTGCGCCGCGCGGCCCGAGGGTCCTGCGAGACATCGGTGCCGTAACCGCGAAATTGGTCATCAAGTTCGGCAATTCCGACCGAAATGAGCCGTAGCCCATTTTCTTCGTATGTTTCGTCCAGCCAAACTTCATCGACTTGTGCCAAATCAGCAGGGCAAGTTCGCATAACGGGAATGACGACGGTCACTCGATGGCCACGACGCAGAAGGGCCAATGCAAAACCACGAAGTCCAGTGCCAATTCCACCGAGCGTGACATAAGGCGCAAATTCCGGAGCGACGATCCAAATATTCATTGAATGCACGTCACCGGCCCATTCTTGCACAAACGATTGGCCATTGCTTGCTCACGTTCATGAATGGCGGCATTTGAATTCCACAACGACGTCAAGGAATTTTCCGCCACGTTTCCGAGCACGGTTCCAAAAAAGTGCCCCATATGTACATCGCCATTAGCTTCGATACACGCGATTTCCCACGGACCACGACAAGGATGCACGAACGTGCGATTGGCAAAACCATCCGCTTCGAGAAACGTTTTTCCTGACGTATCTTCGTCGAGACGACAGCGCCAAATGGGCCGCTCGACAGTATGGTTCACGATGACGAGACCTCGGTCTGCGCCGCGTGCACACGCCGCTTGCACAGCTTTCGCCCCAATATCTTGATCCAAGCGCAAGATAGATCGTTCGGCAAACGCATTGACCGGCGCCACTTCTTCGAGTTTGAGCCAATCCACACCGAGGTTCACACACAAATCAACGAGCAGGTCGAGTTCCGCTACGTTCTGCGCCAATACCACCGTGGAAATGCCAAAACGCACGTCCCAGTGTTTTTCTCGACGTAACTCCACGAACGACCGCACGTTGTCCAGAATTTGACGAAATCGTCCACCTTCACGAATTCCATCGTTTGTCGAATCGGTCGCCCCATCCAGCGACACCGAAATCGAACGGACCCCACGCTCGACCAAGTCCATCGCCATTTTTGGAGACAACAACACCCCATTCGTCAAGAGATGCACCATTGTCGACAAACCATTGCGTTCCGCCTGGATTGCGTCGAGCACCGGGAACAACATCGGCGAGGTCAGAGATTCGCCTCCATGCACGAAAGCAATGTGTTCGGCATGTGCGAGGTCGTCACGAATTCGATCGAGGAGCCTCGGTGACCATTCACGCGCGGTACGTGACGCGGTACGCGCGGGCGCGTGGGTGATGCAATGTGCGCAGCGCAAATTGCAGCGTTCGGTAATGGCCAAATCGAGGCGCGTGGGTCGAGACGAAACTAGCCCACGACTGGCCACGAAATCGCGATCTCGTAAAACGGCGTTTCCTGCCAAATACAATGTTCGCCGCGCAGCTGTTCGGCCCCGACGAACCACTGCACCCGCGGCTGGTTCGAGGTGAATGCGTGGCGGCTCGACCAGGGCCGTTCCCCATTGAAAGAGGACCTCCTGTTCCGGATACTGGTCATCGTCGAGGTCGACGCTCGTGGCTTCGACTCCCGCATTCAGGACCACATCGACGATATCTCCATTGGATTCGCGACGAAATACCAAAAGCCCGCCTTCGCCGTGGGCAAACGTCAATTCACCATCGCGTAATGCTGGGGCGTTCCGACGCAGCCGCGCAAGCTTCGTGAGAAGGTCGCGCCATTCCGAAGGCAGCATGGTTCCAGCGGACGACCAGGGCATCGGCATACGGTCCGGCCAAACGTTTTCCCGAGCCTGCTCTGGACGATCCGCCCATAATCCCAATTCTTCGCCATACAGCAACATCGGAATGCCCGGCAACGTGAACAACAACAAAAACCCGAGGGGAACATAGGACAAACGCCCGCGCAATCGAGCGAGCGTTGCCAATCGCGGATGATCATGAGTGCACAAGAATCGGAGCGCTCGAAATGCAGCGGCCCCGCGCTCGCGTTCCAAAGCGAGCAATCGCCGCGCAACCTCGGCCGCATCGAGCGTCCCGTACGCCAAAAATGGCGCCATCATGTCGAAAAATCCGAATTCAGTCGCTGCGTCTCCGCTTTCTTCGCCCAGAAAACGATAACTGTGTACAGGAATGAATTCCCCGAATACGAGACCATCCGGACGTATTTCAAGAAAAACTTGCCTAATTTCTCGGGCAAAGTCAAAAGGAACGTCTGCGGCGGCATCGAGGCGCAAAATGTCGACCCCTCGCAGCGCCGATTTTTTTGCCAATTCGAGAAAATAGGCGCGAACATCAGGGTCGTACAAATTGAACAATGGTGCGTCGGTGCGCGATCCATAATGACGTAAATTGCCTGCCGAATTCCACAAAAACCACGAAGCATATCGTGACTTCTTGCCGTTTTTCTCGACGTCGTCGTACGAAAAAAACCCCTCGCCCGCGTGGGAACAGGTGAAGTCGAGCGCCACTCGCATTTCGAGGGAATGGGCCTTCTCGATAAGTCGCGCAAGTGCCGATTCGCCGCCGAGACGTGGGTCGATTCGCATCGGATCGACCATATCGTAGCGATGACAATTTGCGCCTACATGAATGGGCGTCAAATACACCACGGTCACGCCCATTTCCGCGAGCGCCGGAAGCGCCGAGGTCACTCCATCCAGATGGCCTCCCGCATATTTTTGAGGACCGGGATCTCGCTCCCATTTTGCATGTAATGACCGGGGCCGATATCGATCCACGAAAATTGCATAAACGACGGCGCTTTTCCACCAAGTGGGCGTCGTATCCGGAGGCGCTCGCCAGAGGATGGGAAAACCCTGTTCGTCCCCGATCATGCGCCCGTCGTCGAGCAAAAATCTCAATTGCAGTTTTCCTGAGGAAACAGGCAGCTGCACTTCGAACACATCATGCTCGTCTTCTTGCGCAACTCGAGTCATTAGCGAACGATGTTCTCGCTCGTCAGCAGGTTCTTTCCAGCATACCGCTACGCTTTCACCATTTCCGTGACGTAAGGCGGCGACAATGCGCACACCGCCCCGTTCCATTTCGACAATCCACGGCAGACCAGGCGCAAAAAGCACGGGTTCGGGCGTACCGGCGACGCAAAGCACGTGATTACGACGCCCATTTTCCGAACGTGTGCGCAAAGGGTCGGCATCGAGCGACCAACTATAATTTACCAGGAGTTTGTATGCATACATTCCGGCGGGCAAAAACAAAGACAATGTGCCCACGGCGTCGCCATGCGCGTCGAGCGTCACCGGGACAGGTAGCGGCTGATCCCAAGCGCTGATTTCGCCAGCAATGGCCACGTGCGGGGTTTTTTGAAAAGGCCCCCTGACGCGCACATGAAGCTCGATGGCGTGATGCGGAGTCATCGCCTCTCTTCGTAACATATTTTCTTGCATCCTCGAATGCTTAGGGCATCTTCGAGGACGGTGCCGTGCGGCGGCTCATGACACGAGGGTGCGTTATGATCAAGGTGCGAGTGCAACGCGTGGGAACGCAGTTTGCGATGATGGGTGGAATGGCGGCGGCTACGGTAGGCGCGTCGGGATGCGCAGAATCGGACGTCGAATTGCCGATTGACATGGACGAAGTGCAGTTGGAAAAGCCCCTATTTCAGGGTGGCGACGTGACTTTTGACATTTCGGGCTGGCCAGGTCCGGGCCAATCGGTCGATTTCGTCATTTCGAAGGCAACGACGGATGAATTTTTGCGCGTGGGCCAAAAATTGTCATTCGATATTCCCGCGTTGACGCTTTGGGATTGGGTGCATCCGGGGAGTCCTTTGCCGACACTCGAACAACTGCAAATGCTCGAAGCAACCATTACCATGACCGCAGTTGACAAGACCAAACCCTTTTCGACGTTCGATGTGCAAACGACGACGTGGCGAGGAACGGACGTTTATTCGCTGCGCGCGGTGACGTCGATTGCCGCAATGCCCCCCAAAACCGACGAGATTCGTTTTGCCATGACAATCGTTGACAAATCCGACGGAACGACGATGACCTTGGACCAATCGCAAATCGTGTCTCAGCCCGTGTTTGGTGGCGACTTGCCGGGAAAAACCCTGCTCTTCGACACCGCTTTTGCCTTTCGCGAACGCGTCCTCGAAGGGGACGAGCCCGTCGCTGGTGGTTCGCTCCTTTTCGCATACACCGATTGGCGCGCGGATACGCTGGTGGATGCGTCGAGCATCGACCGTCAAATTGGGACGCAGGTTGCGAATGGGCGATTTGGCCCCGTCACGATTCCGATTTACGGAACCATTGAACACGACGTGGGGTTTGCCGTGTATTTCGATGACGGTCAGGATTGGCGTCCCGAAGCATTACTCGTGCCCAACAAAACGTCCCGCGTGCTCGATCCCGGCCGCACTGCATACGAGACAAACCTGGATGTTCCGGCGAAAGCTCTGCGTATGGCCCTTTATGTGCACGTCAAAACGTACCTCGTGGCCAATTACCCAATGGCGTCAGGTGTGACGAAATGGTACCAAGACGGCGAACGAGTTCTCAAGGCTGACAAATACGACAATCCGGGTGGACAACCTTTCGTGAATTATCAATACGGCGTCGACAATCGCTGACCCGGGCCCGAAGCGCACATGGATGTCGATATCACAGCCGACTTGCACGGGCACACTCGATATTCGGATGGTCGCGCCACACCTGAAGAATATGTCGAGTATCGGCGCAGCATTGGAATGCGTTTATGCGCTGTTGCCGATCATGACGTCTTGACGGCTGTTCCAAGTGCCGCGCTCGCCGCGCAAAAAGCGGGCATGTGGTTTCTTCCGGCCGTGGAAGTGACGAGCTTTTTGCATTTCGGGACGCCCGAGGCTGAACAATTCCACGTGCTCGCGTACTACCCGCCCGCATTCGTGCAGCCCACGCGCCTCATGCGCACGTCCCTCTACGCGCGGGGACAACAAGTGCAGAAAAGGTGGAAAACGTTTGTCTTGGATTGGTTGTTTTCACTGGGCGAAAATGACCGGCAGGCCCTCGACCCCGACAACGTTTTGCCGTCACTGAACGACCAAGAATTTCCGGCGTTGCAATCGATGATCGATCTGATTTCATTGCGTAAGGCTGAATGTTTTGACGTGTTTCGCCGCCATCATGTCGATTTTTGGGAAAAGGACCGCGAGCTTTTCGGGTGGACGCCCGAAGAAGCCATGGAGGCCATTCGCGCGGATGGGGCCTTCGACGTCGTTGCGCATCCGGGACGTTATCGCGACAAACCGCGTACCGAAAAGGCGTTGCGCTTTGCGAGCGGCATCGAGGTGTACACGTCACGCCACCGGGGTGACGTCGCCAAACGATTTCTCGAATTCGCCGAAGAGCACCGCAAAGCGTGGACGGTTTCAGCCGATGATCACCAAAACGCCCGCTACATTCGCCCGCCTTGTGGTATTCCCGTGCATACCGTGGAAAAACTCTTCGGACGAACCTTGTCGATGAACGAAATCATGGGCCGCTGATTTCAAGGAACTCCCAAGATCCGCACGTCGTCGATTCGCCATTCTTCCGCGAACGAATCACCACCAGCCGTTTGGTCGTCATATACGAATCGCGCCCGGCAGCTGCTATTGGCACAAACTGCTGAAACATTCAAAAGCACCGAGCCCAATCCATCCAAGGTATACGCGGTAACCTGCGTCCAGATGACGCCATCCTTCGAGACTTCGACGCGGGCGAGATCCGTCGCGGCATCCCAATGATCGAAATCGTGATCGAATCCGAGCAGCACGGTGGCGTATCCCGCCGTATTCACTGCCGACGTACGCAGAATCTCACCATCGAGCAACGCATTGGCCTTGTCTTTGATCAGGGCAAACCCACCCCCGGACAAACTCTCCGTGGTGTTGTCCTGCGTGCATCCGAGGACCGGATCGCAATAACCCCAGCCATTGCCGTCGGAAAAGATATCGACCACGGACATTCCGCCGAGGTCCATGTTGAAGTTCTCGCTGAATAAAACCGTGTGTGTTTTGCACGTCGACGCGCCCGCGGGACCCACGCACGACGCATTCGTCACACAGCGATTGTCCCGCTGGGTGAGATCACACGGCATTCCAACGGCAACAATGGGTTTGACCTCGACATCGACTTGCACGAGGCCCGCGTCTTGCGAGGTAAAGCCATCGACAAAAATTGCATAATTGCCGGCAGAAACATCACGCAGCGACAGTGTTTCCGGTTCTCCGGACGCACCCGCCTCGGCACAACCCAGCTCACTCCCATTGCTGCACGGAAAAACGCGCATGTACACGCCGACATCCAATGTCGATGCTTCGGGTGTTACAGTAAGACGAACGTCGGCAAGCTGATTCAGGGCCAAGGAAAGCACCGCTTCGGGTGCTCCTGCGCCCGTGCACGTCCCTTGCTGTGCGCCCGTTCCCGCGGTCGTCACGAGGTAATGCCCATTGTTTACCTGGTTTGGCATGGCACATGTTCCGGCATTGGCGAGGGGCGCGAGCGATTGCTCGGTGAGCACCAGACGATAAGGGCCTACATCGGTCATGTTATGACCCGCCAAGACAAACGTCACGTCGGTTGCCGGCGACAGCACCGGCGACCGTAATTTGGGGTGTCGTCCGGAGCCAGAATCATCGTTGCAAGCGGTTTCCATCGTGTGCGACACACAATCGGAAAACATCCACAAGACTGGATCTTGCAATGCACCGCCGATGGGTAGGGTTTTGGCAATCAAACGGGACAAGGTCGGCACCGTGCGATAACGATGCAGCACCGTGGCCACACCTGTGGTCCCCACGGAACACGAAGGGTCGCTGAAATTGACGAGGGTCGAGCCTACGGTCGTGCCATTGTACGTCGTGATTTCGCCATCTTTGGTCACGAGCATGAGATTTTGCAAATCAATCGCATTTGCACATAAACTGCCCATTTCGAGCTTGCAGGCTGCGCCGCAACCATCTCCGGCCGTCATATTGCCGTCATCGCAAGCTTCGCCGGATTCTTTTTTCCCGTTGCCACATACGGCGTCGAATTGACAGGTGGCATTGCAACCGTCACCGATTTGCTCATTACCATCGTCACAAGCTTCGCCAGAATCGAGCACGCCATTACCACACAGCGGGCCGCCCATTCCGCCCATTCCGCCCATTCCGCCC
>DAOMZH010000157.1:0-15322 GCA_035437985.1 Polyangium sp. (in: bacteria)
GACGACACGCTCGTCCGGGTGAAAGTGCATCGGTGCCGAAAGCAGGGCGAGCGGTTCTTGATCGAAGGTCGGCTCGTGGATGCAACGCGCGTGTTGCGCGAGCGCTTGGGGGCGCTCGTCACGACGAACCAATCCTGAGTTAAAGAAGTCCTGGCAGCGTGCCCTGCTCGGCCATTGAGGAATAAACGGACTTCGGGCCGACGATGATGAAGTCCGCGAGTTTGAGGCGCGCAGAGAGTGCTGCTCGATGCACGCTCAGAGCTAGCCGAATGTCGTCGGGCAATGCGGTGACGTCTCCGCTCGGGTGATTATGCACGAGGGCCATTGTTTTGACGTGCATTCGGGCAGCGGTGGCGATGAATATGCTCGGGTCGAGGGTACCGCCATGAACGTCAGCATGGGAAATGCGGCAAACTCCATGGATGTTGTTGGAGCTATTGATTCCTACGACCCAGATCTCCTGAATGAATTGTCCTCCAATGCGGAGTTTGAACCAGCGAGCAATTTCAGCCGCTCCATGTAATGGACCGTTGGGACGAGATTCACGCAAGAGTCCTCGTCGCCCGAGTTCACAAGCAGCCAAGACCCGCGTCGCCTCGGATGGTGAAATGCCGGCCATTTGAACCAAGTCATCAATGCCAAAACGCGAAAGGCGGGCCAACGATCCCGCGCCAGCTATCCATTTCGTTGCCGTTTCACGAGAACAACCAGTGACTGCCGAAAGCAAGGCGACATCATCCATTGCAACGACATCAGAGGCATGCGGCGGCTCCGTGGCCAATGATTCCGGCGCCAATGGTGCAGGCAGAGGCAAACGCTGGATCTTGGGACGACGCGTACGCAATGAAGGAGATGGCTTGAATTTGTGTGTCGCTGTGGGAGCCCAATCGGGGAGACCGTCGGCACGAGATTCGTTGATCCGAGATAAACGCTGAAGAACTGGATCAGGAGCCGAACGGGCGGAAACGGGAGGAGCAGGGTTGGACATGAGACCTCCGGAGGGAGGATATCGCATGAGAACTGAACGTTTGTCAAGTGAGGAGGATTGAGGTTGCTATGGGGAAGAGGGACACATACGCTGATGCATCATGAAAATACCGTCGCGGCCCCGAGTCATCATCCGCCGTTGCCCGACCTACGACGTCGAGCGAATCCACCAAATCATCCGCGAAGGCCTGGAGGAACTCGACCTGCGGCCGCACGGACGAACCCTGATCAAGCCCAACTGCGTGGCCTCGGGATCGGCATTCCCGCACGCCTTTACGCGGCCGGAATTCCTTGAAGGCGTAATTCGAGGGCTCCGGGACCGCGACGATGGCCGCGTACAAGAACTCGCCGTCGGAGAACGCTGCGGAATTACGATTCCCACCCGACGCTCATTCGATCTCGCCGGGTATTACCCAATGTTCGAACGCACGGGCGTGAAGCATTACCACTTCGAAGAAGAACCGCAGGTCGAAATCCGGCTCCAACACAAGGAACGGCTGCGCGATTATCTCTTCACCCCAGAACCCGTCGCCAAAGCTGATTTCTTCGTCAATTGCCCGAAATTCAAGAGCCACCCCTGGACGACCGTGACGTTTTCCATGAAAAACTATATCGGAATTCAGGACGATCGCCATCGGCTCATCGACCACGATCATCGCCTCGACGAAAAAATCGCCGATCTTCAATACATCATTCAGCCGCAATTCATCGCCATCGACGGCATCGTCGCCGGAGAAGGCCGTATGCTCACGCCCATTCCGCGGGACCTCGGCCTCATCATCATGGGTAATGCCCAACTGGCCTTCGATTCCATCTGTTCTCGAATCATTGGTTTGGATCCGCGAACCGTGGACCACCTCCGTTTTGCGGCGGAACGAGGATTCGGGTCATTCGATCTGGCCGACGTCGATCTTTCCGGCGACGTGACGCTCGAAGAAGCACAACACATGGCCGCTGGCTTCAAAGTTGGGCTGATTCGCGTCGAGAAGTATTTCGAGGGATCGCATATCACGGCCTATGCAGGACCTCCGCCCGAACCCGAACGAACGGAATATTGCTGGGGTGGTTGTCCAGGTGCTCTCGAAGAAGCCATTGAAATCCTTCGGCAATACGACAAATCCTGCGACGCAAAAATGCCCCGGATGCATATCGTCTTCGGTAAATACGAAGGGCCCATCGATGCAGCCCCGAACGAGCGCGTGATTTTCATTGGCGACTGTGCCCAATGGTCGGGAAATCTGTACGGAAAAACGATTACAGTCGAAAACCTGTACCGAGATCGCTCCGAAAAGGATCCGTACCATGCCAAACACGAAGACGTTTTCGTGAAAATGGCCCAGGTCATCGCGAAATTGGCCCGCACAGGCGCGAATGAACCCATACGCCTCGAAGGCTGCCCCGTGAGCGTAGCCGAACAAGTGCTCATCCTCGTCGAGCTTGGAAAACTGAAAAACCCTATCCTCTCGCCGGAGGAATTGGTGGCTTTCAACAAGGGCTATGTACGTTGGCGGAGCCAGATGGTCATGAAACGGATCTCGGGCAAACCATATCAAATCCACGGTCCAAGCGAACGCGGAGAAGCGGCTCCTGAAGTCACCGCTCCCGTCGAAGCTATGCCGGCCGCAGAGTAACCTCGAAAAGAACCTCGACCGCGTCTTTGACTTTGAAGGCCCCAAGCGGGCCCTTGATCTCCCGCACCCCGAGTCTCGCCAACGACAATTCGGTTCGTCCCGTAAGACGAATGCGATCACCTTCTTCGGTTTTTCGCATGATAACCGAGGATGTCATTTTGCCCTGCCGCGTTTCCACTGCAATGTCCACGCGGTCCCAGGTCGTCCCCCGACCCCGCACGATGATTTCTTTAATGCCCGGAAAAACCTCTTCGCGAAGTTTTTTCTCAATATCCTGTCGATCCGAAGACGAAATACCGGTGGCGTCCATACGATCGCCATGCAATTGGCCAGCGACGTGAAGTCCAGAAACACCAATGACGATTTCACCAGAAAAATCGTCGCCCGTGCGCGTCCCGTGCCCCTCGATGTTCTTCGCGACGATCTCTAGATCATGGGCCAAGCGAGCCAACATGCCGGCCGCTCGGGTGCGAATGACGATTTTTGATGCGAATGCGTCGAGGCTCAGGGGCACCGGATCCATGATGGCAGTTCCTCCGGACAAACGTATTTCATGGCCAGTCAATCGCGAGTTCGAAGCAGGGCCAAAGAAGAGCCAATGAACAGCATGGCCAGCAGCGCCATGCTGCTTTGGGGTTGAGAAAATTGGGTAGGACCGAGGTCGCCCAAGAGGCTGCGGGCATGAGAGCGGGGGAAGAAAGCGGCGATCGCGCTCGTGCCCCCGCCCAAGAAAAAATCGAGCAGGAGTACGAGCCATCGACCACGCCCGCGATCGAAAAAAGCCGAGCCCAGGACAAACCATGCTGTATAGGCGGCAGCAACGAGACCGCCGATCCAACCACTGACAAAAAGTTCGGTCACGAGGGAGCGGGACGATGGGGCATATGCCGAAAGCACAGCGAAAACGGCAAGGATCACGCCGCCGAGCGTGGATGCGGCCACGGCCGAGAGGATCATGCCCAAGGCGACATCACGACGTGCCGCGCCAAACCTAGCCACCGACCAAGCAGCTTCCCGCAAACCAAGGCGCTGGCAGGCTGCGGTCGTCACAGCAAACGCGTAGAGCGGAAGAACAAGCCGGAATGTGGAGAGAAGCGAACGATCAACAGCCCCGAGCGTCGTGACGCGGCGTTCGATGATGCCCCCAGAAACAACGAGCGCAACGGACAAACCGACGAGCAGAAGTGTCGCGCGAGAAAGGGACCGATGTCCAGCCGTGACAAACCCAAGGCGAATACCCGTCTGCGCAGATGTCGAGATCGATGAGCTCATCGCCCTCCTCCGCCTCCTCCCGATGCAGAAACGTTCGATGATGCAGCCCGCGGATCCGTTCCCGCCCGGCGCAGAGCATCAGCAGCATCTGCCGCAGCGCGCAGGCGATTGAGCCCTGGAGAAGCTGGCGTGATTGCTTCGATGACCGCACCAACCTCGGTCGCCGCATCGACCAAGGCCAACGCGCAAGCATCGAGATCCGTTCCTGACAAACGCAATTCAGCCGCTCGATCCGATGAATTCCCCGAGCCGTACCAGGCGACAGATGAGATCTCGGGACGTTCAGCGAGCGCGCGAGCCAACCGTCGAATAGGAGCAAGTTCTTCCGGCTGTTGGTCAGGACGTACCCAAGCGACAAGCAACGGAGAGCCGGGCGACAAGGATGCGGTCGGGGAAAGGTCACGGGTCACGGTTCCGCGATGAAGAACGAAGACTTCATCAGCCAACGCTCGAGCATCAGCTGGTGAGGAAGTCGTAAGCACGACACACGCTCCTGATTCGGCCAGATGCCGAATGCGATCGCGCATGATGCCAAGCAGGTTGATCGCGACGTCCACCAAAGGTTCATGAAGCACGAGAAGGAGCGGCGAAGGAGTGGACAAGGCGAGGGCGAGTTCGACTGCACGCGTTTCTGAAAACGACAATGAGCGCGGATTGCGGGCCGCGAGATGTTCGAGGCCAAGGGACGAGAGAACCTCGGACGGACGGGCTGCGGTTTGTCCACGCGCGCGAAGAGCCGTTGTGACGACATCCGTCACTGTCCGTGCGGCTGGTAAAACAGGTTCAGGCGAAAGCGAACCCATTCGAGCGCGTACGTTCGGGGATCGATCCGGCGACGCTCCGCCCACCAATACGCGCCCGCGGACTGGAGCACGTGTCCCCATGAGCACGTCGACGAGGGCAATCGTGCCATCTTCAGGTGCGCCAACGAAGGCGAACGTTCCCGTTCCAAGAGAAAAACTGGCGCCGGTGAGCGAACCTCGTGTGCGACGACGAGGACCCGCCATGTCTCGAGCCGTTACAGATTGAAAAACGACGATGGGTGGGGGCGGTGCGGCAACCTCCGCAGGAAGTGGCGGCGATTTGACTGGTTCTGCAACGCTCTGAACCTCGGTGGAAGTCGATTCGGGTGCGGCAGTGCTCACTTCAGGCGGGTTTGTCTCGTCTACATCGCTCACGCGCCTGCTCCTTGGTAAGCGACCTCGATGATGAGTGACAAAGCTGCATCGAGAGCGCCTGGAATCGAGTAGATGCCGCGACCGAAAGCTTCACCGAGGATCCACGGGAGAAACACGATTGCGCTCGCGAGGAGTTTGCCGCGGCGCCCGCCAACCCTTGCGGAAAAGGTGGCAACGGAACCAAGCACTACGCCGACCATCGCCGCGAACATGACGAGACCCAAGGCGACCCCGAGTCGACCGAGAACGATGGCTCCGTTCGACGCCAACGCGGTGATTACAAGGGCGATGGTCAGGAGCGGAATTGCCGTCGCACGGGCGATGAGCATCATCGCGGCGTACACGCGCACGAGTTCGAGCTGCGCCACGTGCACACCACGCATGGTGACCAGAGCTTCGATGCCAGCTTCGCGATCTAGCGTGCGTCGATCCGTTGCAGCAGCAAGCGTCGTGGGGAATGCGGCAACGCAGGCAATGAGTCCCGCGCCCATTTCCAGCAAGCCATCGAGTGGTGCGGAGGCGCCGTCCGAGGCGCGCAAGAAAATCGCAAAAACAACGATAGACACTGCAACACCCATGGCCAGCGCCGAGCCAACCCGCGATAGCCGCGTCTGTCCCATGCGTGCACGGATGAGGCTTGCAGCCACGAACCAACGCTTCGTCTGGCGCCTGCGTCGATCTTGCGCCGCATTGTGCTGTGCCCCCACCTGCGTACTGCTTTCCGACGTCGACATCGTTGCGCGATTACCCATTCGAATGACCGAAGCCCCAGAGCATGGACCATGCAGCTCGCAAGTATGAGCAGCACTTCCGAACGAGCAGCGGCGAGGATATCCTTCTACACACGACTGTGCTTGGCCTCAAAATTCGCCGTAAACGCTTAACTAGTGTCCTGTGTTTGGTCGTTGCCGGAGGAGCATTCGCCGCTGGTTGCGCGCCAGATTCGGCCATCTCGCAAGATACGACTTCGTCTTCGTCGGGCGGCGGAGAGGGAGGTGGTGGCGGCACCGCCGGAGCTGGAAGTTCTGTTTCGACAAACGCCTCTAGCTCGTCATCGAGTTCCAGCGGAACCGGCGGCGACGGCGGTAGTGCCGGCGCTGGTGCTGGCGGTGGCGGCGGTGCGGGTGGCGGTAGTGCGGGTGGGGCTGGCGGTGGTCCGCCCACGAGCAACTGCCCCCCGGATGCAGACTTCGACGGAATTTCCGACACGGTCGAGGGTCGCGATACCAACGTAGATACAGACGGCGACGGCACACCGGACTACCTCGACGCGGACAGCGACGATGATTCGATACCGGATAGTCTGGAAGGACAAACCAAGTTCGTCGGATGTGCGACGCCGCAAAACTCGGACACCGACGCGATCCCGGATTTTCGTGACACGGACAGCGACGACAACGGATTGCCCGATCGAGCCGAGGTTTACCCGGATGGGACGGCGTACGATCCGCAGCATGCTGCGCCAAACCCTGCCGATACGGATGGCGATGCCATTCCCGACTACGCCGATCCTGACAACGACAACGATTCACTCGTCGACACGGTCGAGCTGAACGCGGGGCAAGCCGTCGACACGGATATGGATGGGATTCCAGACCTGTCGGACCTCGACAGCGACGGCGACACGATCAGCGACACGTTCGAGGGTTTGGCGAATCCCGACGGTGACGCGAAGCCTGCGTACAAGGACCTGGACAGCGATGGTGATGGGTTGTCCGACCTGTGTGAAGCAGGCGCTGGACACATGCTTTCAGACCCCGTCCCGGATTCGGATAGCGACGGCAAGTACGACTTTTTGGACGTCGATTCAGATGCGGACGGGATTCTCGACAAGGTCGAAGACAGCAACCTCGACTGTTTCCTAGATACGTTCGAAACGGACCGGACAAACGCCGATACGGATGGCGACGGCACGAACGATCTCATCGAAGTCGCGCTCCAATCCGATCCGCGGGATCAGTTCGTCACGCCGGGAACACTCGGCAAGTACTACTTCGTGCTGCCGTACATGGGTGCTCCAACGCCCGCGACGAACATCGTTCCACTTCGTACGAATCTGAATCAGGGCGACGTTGCTTTCATGGTCGACACGACGGCGACGATGGGAGGCGCGATTCAGAACCTGAAGTCGAACCTGACGTCGATCATCACCAAACTCAAAGTATCGATTCCGGATCTCGCGGTAGGTATTGCGGGATTCGATGATTTTCCGACGGGCTTGTATGGCGCTTCTGGTGTTGATTTGCCGTTCTACGTTGCGGGCACGACGGGTTATGTGAGCAACGTGCAAGCGGACAACATCGGTGCGGTGTTTGGACTGAACGTACACGACGGAGGCGATCGGGCCGAATCGCATGTTGCCGCGATGTACCGCGCGTTGACGGACTACTACTTGATTTGGGACAACGGGATGATGCCGCCCGCGGGCGCGCCAGGCGGTCGTTATGGAACACTGCGCTTCCGCGACACGTCGTTACCGATCCTCGTCGCGATCACGGATGCTCCATTTCACAACGGTCGCCGATCGAATGCACAGATGACGTTGCACGACACGTACACCTTCAATGGCACGCCGCCCTTCCCCACTCCGACGATCGATGAGCTCGTGACGACGATGAAAAACAAGGGCGCGCGGTTCATTGGCATCTCGTCGTCCGATGGAGTGCGCAGTGGAGCAGATCCGTACGAGGACATGGCGTATCTCGCGGATCAGACGTCCTCGTACGTCCCTCCATCGGCGTTCGGCGGGACGTTGTGCGGAACGTCGGTCAATGGTGGGTTCATCCAGCCAGACGGGCCAATGACCGCGGAGTCTCCAGCGGGAACGTGCCGATTGATCTTCGACATCAACACGACCGGCAACGGGCTCAATGACGTCACGCTCGACAAGGCCGTTCGCGCATTGCTCAAGTCGATCAAGCTCGACATTCGGGCGATGATGATTCCCGACCTCAACGATCCGATCGATTCGGTCGATACGTTCATCGAAAAAGTCGCGGTGAATGCTCCAGGCGGCAACGATCCAGCGGAACCTGGCGTTCCGTGTTTCTCGCTCAACGCGGTGATGCAGTTGACGGACATTTGGTCGGGGCCGAAAGGCGACATCAAGATGCAGGACGGGGTGAACGAGACGGCCCTCGGCATCGTGCCTGGGCAGAAGGTGTGTTTTCAGGTCGTGCCGAAAGGCAACACGACGATCCCGCAAAATGCAGGGGCCCAGATCTTTAGGGCGACGCTCATCGTGCGCGCGAAGAACGGCCTCTCGCCTTCGGACCTGATCTTGGGAACACCCCGAGAAGTGCTGTTCGTCGTCCCGCCAGCGCCGCAATGATCACGGGCGACCCCTCACCACGTGGGTTCCTTCTTGCCCTTACGCTTGATCTTGCGCGTCTTGTCCCCCACCCCGATCTTGCCCCACTCGTACGACAAGCGCCGACGAAACGCTCCTGCATCGTCACCGCCATACACGTACAGCTCGCGCGGTGAATCCGCTTCGCCGATCGTCGGTTGCCAACGTTCCGAAGAGACAAACCCCATCGAGACGGGCTGTTCGGAACGCATTCGAGCAACGATGACGCCGCAACGAGCCTGCGTTCGTCCTCTGGCGCATCCTCCACCGAGCATCAGTTCTTCATTACCGAGGGGATGCCAAACCCAAACTCGTTTGACGACAAAACGTTTGTCAGGATCGTATTTTTTTGCTTCTTCGCGAATGTCATCTGGCGCAATGAGTTCGAGCTGCGGTCCCGTCTTGGTGTCGTTCGGCAGATACACGAGCGGCGTTCCGCGCGTGACGTTGAGGACCACTTCGAAGCTGTTCACTTCGCCAGCACAACAGCGGAAGCCAATGTCGCCCCGCTTCGCATCGACCCGTGTGGCTCGACCGTTGGCACACCGGCCAATGAGTTCACCTTGTGCGCCATTACCTCCACGCGTAGCGATGAGGTTGGTCTTGGTCGAATCACGCTTCCAGGCGCTCGCGGTCCATTCCCAGATGCCCCCATGCATGTCGTGCACGCCAAACGCGCTGCGACAACCAGCGTTCACGCCTGTGGGAACCAAGTTTCGAGTGGTCCCAGTCGCGCACACGCTCGCGCGATACGTGTCGCCGTATTCGTAGGTCGAGTTCTGCGGTCCTTTGCACGCTCGTTCCCATTCGAGCTCCGTGCAGAGACGTTTGTTCTGCGCCACGCAGAAAGCTTCGGCTTCGGCTTGAGAAACGTTTGTCGTGGGAATCGCGCCAGGTTCGTTGGGGTACGGATGAATGTCGACGAAGAAGCCGTTCATCACGACCTGTTCGCCAGCCATTTCTTCGTCGGCCACGCGCGGCATGCGATCCGGTGGAGTGCCGGCGATGAGTGTGCCGGGTGGAATCCACGCCATGCCCGGGCGAGGCGTCGTGTCTTGCGCGCCCGTCGCCCAGGCAGGAGCATCTTCGAGACCGGCGTCGGATGGAGCTGGAGCGGTGCGTTTGCCCATGCAGCCGAGGACGAACAGGGCGGCTACGACAAACTTCTTCACGTTGATTCGGAATCGCGCTCCCGAAGACCGAGCTCCTTCATCTTGAGCTGCAAACCTTTGCGAGAGATCTTGAGAAGCCTGGCAGCGTGCGTGACGTTGCCTTGCGTTTGTTCCAACGCGCGAACGATGAGTTGCCGCTCGAGTCGGCTCATGGCCGCTTTGACCTGTTCTTTGAGACCATCGGCAGGATCTCCGACAGCCGCCTGCGTCACCGCCGGCGTACGAGGCGTATCGGTCACCAACGACGACGTTGGGGTCTGCGCCGAGGTTGGTCCGTTCGAACGAACCTCGTCCGAGAGATCGTCGAGACGAATCCGTGAACCATCGGCAAACAAGACCGCACGTTCGATGACATTCTCCAATTCGCGAATGTTCCCGGGCCATCCGTAGGAGCACAAACGATCGAGAGCTTCTGGTTCGACGCCGTCGACGTTCTTGCGCAAACGCGTGTTGAACTTGGCGATGAAGTAGTGGACGAGTGGCGGGATGTCGGAGCGTCGTTCGCGAAGAGCGGGCAGCGCGATCGAGACGACGTTCAAACGGTAAAACAGATCTTCGCGGAACGCGCCGGCGCCGATCTCGCGCTTGAGGTCTCGGTTTGTCGCGGCAACCAGGCGCACGTCGACGCGAATGGTCTTGATCCCTCCGACGCGCTCGAACTCGCTTTCCTGCAACACGCGCAGGAGTTTGACTTGCATCTCATTGGGGATTTCGCCGATCTCGTCGAGGAACAACGTGCCTCCGGAGGCCAACTCGAAGCGTCCGGGTTTCGACGCGACCGCACCGGTGAAGGCTCCGCGTTCGTACCCGAAGAGTTCGGACTCCATGAGGTCCTTGGGAATCGCGGCGCAGTTGACCTTGATGAACGGACGATCTTTGCGGCCTGAGTTGTCGTGCAGCGCGCGGGCGACGAGCTCTTTGCCGGTGCCACTTTCGCCCGTGATGAGGACAGTGGTGGGCGTGTCGGCGACACGTTCGATGATGGCGTAGAGGTCTTGGATCGGCTGACTTTCACCGATGATTCCGAAACGCGCGTTGCCTTCACGAGGAGCCGAAGGAGCGACATCGCGCGAAGCATCGGCGCTAGCTAGGTCGCGTGTACGCAGGGCTTTGCGCACGACCATCCGGACTTCGTGTTGATCGAAAGGTTTGGTGATGTAGTCGAAAGCCCCCGTCTTCAGCGCTTCCACAGCGTTGTCGACAGTGCCGTGGGCGGTGAGCATGACGACCGGCCGATTGGGATCGTCGCGGACAGCGGCGCGCAAAAGATCCATTCCATCGACTTTCGGCATTCGAAGGTCAGTGATGACCAAATCGATGTGGTGGTCTTTGAGAAAGGCGAGTGCCTCCTCGCCGTCCTCGGCTGTGTGCACTTCATAGCCATCACGACTCAGCTGCGCGCTGAGGACACGACGGAGATTGGCTTCATCGTCAACGACGAGGATCTGCTTCTTTTCAGGAAACACCGTGGCGAGCCTATCAGAACGCGCTTCGGGACGGGGTGCGATCCATGGGTGCGGTGTCGTCAGCGGTGAGAACCCGCCGTAATTTTGCTCGACGCGGCGGCAGGCCCGTGGCAATTCAACAATTGGCTTTCGATCGCTCGACGTGATGCCGCTTTTTTTCACGAACGGCGGCTCATGCCCTATGCTTGGGGCAAAGGACGGATACACGCATCATGTGGGGAATTCGCGCGCAGGGGGTAACTCTGGCCGGGCTCGTCACCAGCGCATCACTGATGGCTGGTTTGGCACTCGCTCAGGACCCTCAAAACCCGTTTGCCGGAGAATGCACTCGCACGGCAACGTCTGAGGACGTCGAAGGCGCTCGTGGCGCCCATCAATCCGCCAAGCAGTTCTACGAGCGCGCCGAATACGAAAACGCGATCCGTAATTGGCGCGATGTCCTCAAGTTCGACTGCAATGCCATCGGCACGTTGCTCAACCTCGCCAACGCGTACGAAAAACTTGGCGACCGACAGAACGCGATCTTCGCGCTCGAGACGTACATCAAACGTGTTCCAGAAGGTACGGACGTCTCGAAGATCGAAGCTCGTGTGCAAAACCTGAAAGAGCTTCAGGCGAAGGCGGCAGCTACTGCCTCCGCATCCGTGACGGCTGCACCAAGCGCCACCACGCCTCCGCCTCCGCCGAGCGCGACGACGCCACCCGTCATGGTCAAACCTCATGGCGTAGCACCGTTTGTCACGGTCGGTATCGGTGCTGCGGCTGTGGTCGTCGGAGCGATCATGATTCCGATCGGCAACGGAAACATCAAGGACGCCGGGTGTTACGATTCGGGCAAAAACGGGGTCGGCTTTTGCAAAACGCAAGATGATGTGGATCTGGCCAACTCAGGAAATACCACCGTCCGTGCCGGTTCCGTGATCTTGGGCATCGGCGCAGCGGCCGTCGTCGGTGGGCTCGCCTGGGAGTTTCTCGCGAACGCCCCAGCGCCGAAGAAGGACGACAAACCCACGACCGGACGAGTTCGCATCTCGCCAACCTTCGGCCCCGGCATGAACGGTGCCGTCGTTCACGGTACGTTCTGACGAACTGCCTGCCCCCTCCCTCGTTCCCAGACCAACCCCAGGCAGCATACGGCGTGAAGCACCTCGCCTCCAGCACCACTCGTGCATGATCGTTCGTCGAAACGAACGTTTTTCGAGACGCTCGTTCGTCTTGAACGCACCCGCTCGACGTGCATGCGTGAGGATGAGATCGAGGGCCTCGGCGAGCGTTTATGTTCGCCCACGCTTTTCGGGGTGCGGACGTGCGGGGTGTTGGCCTTTGGGGCGAAATCCACGACGAACAGCAATCGGCAAGGCACCTTTGCCCGTGGCTGGGGGCACGAGGCAATGGGGTTTCGAGCCAATGAGATCGGTTCGTCCTGCTCGAACCAATGCTTCTCGCGCTTCGTCGTGGTGCGCCGGATCCCAATACAAAAGAAGCGCCTTTTGCAGGCGTTTTTCATAGAGATCCTTCGCAGTGAAAACTTCTTTCTTCGTAAATGGGTCAATGCCGGTGTGATACATGCACGTCGCCATCGACATCGGGGTGGGAATGAAGTCCTGCACTTGACGCGGGCGCATGCCCCGTTTTTTGAGCCATAACGCCAAATCGACCATATCCGCCAAGGTCGACCCGGGATGACCGGAAATGAAATACGGCACGAGGAATTGATTCTTGCCCACGTCTTCGCTGGCGCAGGCGAATTGCTCGGCGAAACGTTCATAACTGCCGACCGCGGGCTTTTTCATCCGATCGAGCACTTCTTTTTTGGAATGTTCAGGGGCGACCGACAATTGTCCGCCGACGTGCCATTTCGCTAATTCTTTGACGAATTCCGGAGAACGCTCGGCCAAGTCGTAACGAATGCCCGATGCAATGAGGACCTTGTTGATCCCTTTTTCTTCGCGGGCGGACTTCATGAGCTTCAAGAGTGGCTCGTGATCGACGTTCAGGTTTTCGCAAACATCGGGATGCACACACGACAAACGTCGGCATTTCCGCTCGATTTCGTCGTCTTTGCATTTCATCATGTACATGTTGGCCGTGGGGCCACCAAGATCCGTGATTGTGCCGCGAAAATCATCCATTCGGCGTAAAGCTCGAATTTCCTTCAATACGCTCTCGGCCGAACGCGATTGAATGACGCGGCCTTCGTGCTCGGTGATCGAGCAAAACGTGCACCCTCCAAAACAACCCCGCATCGTGACGATGGAATGTTTGACCGTCTCGAACGCGGGTATGGGCTCCGCATAGGAAAAATGGGGCTCGCGAGTAAATGGCAAGTCATAGAGCCGATCCATATCGGCCGTTTCCAGGGGCAATGCTGGCGGATTAAACCATGCCGCCGTGTCACCGTGAGGTTGCAACAAGTGCCGCGCGTTGCCAGGATTCGTTTCGTATTGAAACTTGCGGCTCATTTCCGCAAAAGCTTCCTTGTCCTGTAAAACCTGTTCGTAACTCGGTAGCACGACGGGCTTGCCGTCTCCCACATATCGCGAGGGTTCCACGTCTTCCCATTCGCCCTTGCGCAAAATGTACGACGTCCCCCGCACATCACGAATCGAACGAATGTCTTCACCTTTGGCCAAACGTTCGGCGACTTCCCACACGGGCCTTTCGCCCATGCCAAAAATGAGCATATCGGCTTTGGAATCGAACAGAATGCCGCGACGAACCTGGTCCGACCAGTAGTCGTAATGCGCGATTCGCCGCAAAGAAGCTTCAATTCCGCCCAAAATGAGAGGAACTCCAGGGAATGCTCGGCGGCACAAATTGCCATACACGATCGATGCGCGATTGGGTCGCAATCCCGTGCGCCCTCCAGGGGAATATTGATCCTCGCTCCGCACCTTTTTTTGCGCCGTGAGTTTGTTGAGCATGCTGTCGAGATTTCCCGCAGTAATGCCAACGAAAAGCCGAGGGGCGCCCATGCGTAAAAGATCGTCGGTCGTCTGGTAATTCGGCTGGGAAATAATTCCGACCCGCAGCCCTCGACCTTCGAGAAACCGTCCAATGAGCGCTGCTCCAAACGCCGGATGATCGACGTATGCGTCACCGTTGACGAGCAGCACGTCGAGATCCGGCCAACCTCGAGCCTCCATCTCGGCCCTTGTGGTCGGCAAAAACCGACGTAAATCTCGCCCGGACGCGTGCGCACTTTTTCGAATTTGAACGAGGGTCACAACGCGGACGACAGTAGCAATTTTTGGCCGGTAAGCCCGAGAATTATGGGATAGAGCGGAGATGAACGCTCTCGGTCGGCAAGCGATGCTCGGCGTCTTGTCGAGCCTCGTGGTGGGATTGTCGGGATGCAACGGCTGCAGCGGATGCGAAGGACAAACCATCGAACCGGTGGCGATGCCCCCGGTGGAAAATCCGACGAGTATCGCCAGTGTAGCGCCGAGCGTCGCAAGTGTGGCCCCCGCACCTTCGGCAGTCGTTCAGGAATCCCCATCGGCCGTCCCCAATTCTGAACACGACCCTACGGGGGTGAGTCGTTGCTGCACAACGATCCGCGACAACCTGGATTCAGCCCCGGACAAACACAAAGCGACGTGGAAGTCGGCCCTCGCGGCTTGCAATGAAGCGGTCGAGAAAAAAACCGGACGCAAAGGACTCGAGCCGGTCCGGGAGATCCTGACGCCGGTTGGTTGGCCCGCTGCCTGCCATTGATCGATGACGGCACCGGGTGGTCCCGATCGATCGGGCGTTGAAACGGTGCAAGCAAGATCGATGCGGCGCATCCGCGCTAGGGTCTTGCAGGCCGAGCGCATTTCGGCGAAACATCGTGATCTCGATCAAGCGTGGCATCGTGGCTCGTTGCTGGTTGTGTGACAGTCGAGCCAGAGCGCCGCGGTGAACGTCAAAAACTCGCCCTCATCGGGTGATCGCGATACCCCAGGACCAACATGAACCACTCGCGTCTCCTCACCGCCCTCTGTGCCGCTGTTTTGCCGTTTGCCTTGGCGTTTGCCGCTCCAGGCTGTGGCAAGAGTGATGAAGAAAATACGCCTGTTGCGTCGACGCCTCCTCCGCCGCCGCCTCCAGCACCGTCTGCGGCTCCGCCCGTGCAATTGAAGATGGAAGAAGATGCTGGTGCTGATGCTGCCGATGACGCCGCCGATGCTTCGGACGGAGCGGTCAAGGCCACGGGAGGTGGAGATCCCACGGGCGTGCGCGCATGCTGCAGTGCTCTGCGTCAGAATGCGAACTCCGCGCCGCT
>DAOMZH010000158.1:0-7276 GCA_035437985.1 Polyangium sp. (in: bacteria)
GCGGTAGTACAGGAAAAACGATGACTGTGGATGTGCGTTACGCCGGACAATCGATCGAAGCGCCTCGCGAACTGCAAATCGGGGGCGATGTTTGGAGAGCCGCGGGCGAAGTCGATGCAACATCGGGTGGATGCGCGTGGCCCAAGAGTGCACCAACGACGAGTCGCTGGTCGAATCCGCTGGAGACAGCGTTTGGAGTCGCTTTGGCCAGCATGGGTTTGCTGCGCCGTCGATCCCGCAAGGAGCGTAATGCGAGCCGCTGATCTGTCCCTTCCGGTCCTTTGTGGTCAAATCATCGTCGGTGGATTTGACGGTCTCGAGCTTTCCAAGCGCTTTGCCCTGGCGCTTCAGCAAGGTCATCGGGGCGGGGCGATTTTGTTCAAGCGCAACGTCCATGATCTGCGCTCCACCCACGCACTTTGCTCGTCGATCCGTGAGGTTTGTCGAGCGGAACTTCCGCCGTTCATTGCGGTCGATCAAGAAGGCGGTCGAGTTGCTCGACTTCGAGGTTGGTTTCCGGCCCTGCCTCCCATGCGTTTGCTTGGACAAACCAACGATTTCTATTTGGCAACGCGGGTCGGCAAGCACCTAGGTCGGGCCCTCGCGGCCCTAGGGTTCAACCTCGACTTTGCCCCGATTCTCGATGTTGATTCGAACCCCAACAATCCGATCATTGGTGATCGATCGTTTGCAACGCAGCCTCAGCGCGCCGCTTCTCTCGCGGTCGCATTTGCTTTAGGGCTCGAAGAAAGTGGCGTGCTCTCGTGCGGCAAACATTTTCCGGGACATGGCGATACGTCCGTCGACAGTCATGTCGGTTTGCCAATTGTTCATCATGAGCGAGCCCGCCTCGATGCCGTCGAACTCGTTCCATTTCGCGCGTACGCGGAGGCGCGCCTCGCAACGATCATGACGGCGCATGTCGTCGTCACTTCGTTCGATGAGAAGGTGCCAGCCACTTTGTCCTCGCGCGTTTGCACGGATCTCTTGCGCCATGACGTTGGTTTTCGAGGGGTGCTGTTTTCGGATGACCTCGAGATGGCTGCGGTTGCCGCGACGTACGCGATCGAAGACTCCGCGGTGCTTTCGATTCGCGCGGGATGCGACGCGTTGCTCGTGTGTTCGGATGAAGATTTGCAGGATCGCGCGCATGCCGCGCTCGTGCGCGAGTGCGAGCGTGACCCAACGTTTCGGGCGCGCTGCATCGAAGCGGTGGATCGTGGTCTCGAAGCTCGACGCCAGAAACCTCCGCGCCCCACAGCGACGGCGGCGGAGGCGGAGGCGGTTGTGGCGGACGTGGCCTCGCTCGCATTGCTGAACGAAATCGAAGTGCGGGCTCGACAAGATGCCTCGTAGGTTGGATTGGAGCCTGAAATCGCGCTTCTTTGGAAAATCGACGTGGTCCGATCACTTTTTTAGCAACTGAGACCTCGGTCGAAACGATGGACCTGTAGACGAGGGCGAGTCTCGACGACTCGACAGCGCTCGAAGGAATTCGTTTGTCCGCGAGGTGCTCGGTGAATATGCGTGGAAATCCAAGCGACGACCCGGAAATCGTCGCCCAGGCCGATTTGAGCCTTCGATCGACATCACGGTTTTTTGCTGGAGGTTTGGCCGAGCTAATTGTTCGGCCAGACGAACGAATTCGTCATGTGCATTGGGGAGAAACCCAAGTAGCCGCTCGTGCGAGGCGTCTTGATCGGGTACTTTATATTCGGATCGCTCGACGTGGATATCGATTGCTGCATATTGAATGGACGTTGCGTTTGAATGCGGCGGTGCGCGAGCGTACCGCGGAATACCATTTCATATTGGCGCAAGCGGTGAGGACGGATATGCGGCGTAGGCGTCGCGGTGGAAAACGGGCATTGGGCGTATCGGTGGAGAGTATTGTCGTGGTTTTGTCGGGGCGTAAGAAACCGTGGAAAGCGTTTGGCCGGTACCAGACATCGCCCAAGGGCAAACGATTTACGGGCGTGCGATTTCGTATTGAGCCTGTGTATCAGCGAACGGTAGCGGAACTCAAGGCCAAGGGGAGTATTTTCTGGTTGGTGTTCGTCCCTCTCGCAATCGACGCGGACGAACATCAAATTGGGCGAATTGTTGGGAAAGTTCGAGATGCGGCAAAGGCCGAAGAGTTTTCCGAGATTGTCGCGACAATGTTGTCGATGGCGCAATTGAAAAGGGATCGACCCGCGTTTGCGGAAGTGATAAGGTCGCTGGTGCGAGAGGAGGATGCTGTGCGTCACCCCTGGTTTGTTGATGGTCGCAACAAAGGTTTGGAAGAGGGCCGAGAAGAGGGCCGAGAAGAGGGCCTTGCGCCGCTCATCTTCCTGTTCGAGCGGCGTCTTGGGCGGGAATTGACCATGAGTGAGCGGCGACGAATTGGCTCTCGATTGCTCAAGGATGGCCCAGAAAAACTCGGCACTGTCGTTCTCGAGTTTTCGCCGAAAAAATTGAGCAATTGGCTCGAGCCTCGGCGGGTTGTGTCGAAACGCCGCGCGGCTTAGAGCGTGTTTATCAGGCTGCTGCGCAAATTGGTGCGTCGGTCGGCCTTACTCAGCGTACTAAAGTACGCTTCCGTCGGCCTCCCTAGCCCCGATTCGCTCGCAACGCCTGATAAACACGCTCTTAGGTAATGATGTAATCAGGATTGATGGGGGTGACAAACTGCTGTAATCGCCCATGTGTGACGTACCCGGTAAAACCACAACCATTGCGCCGATCTCGCACGTCATCGTCGATTGCCACGCCACATGTTACTCCCCGATTTGCACTTCAAGCGCAAGCATACGAATTGCGCACAAATCCATTTGCGCAATTTGTGAAGTGCACCCAAGTCTCTGCACGAAATCAGCAGCTACACCTATTTTGACCGATCGGCACATCCCATGCAGGGCATTCACCTCACGGCGCCGCCCCCCAGCCCCGCGACGTCGAAGGATACCATGCCCCAGATCCGTTGCACCCTCGCCCATACCCAACGTCGAATCGACGACGCCTTGCGGATTCGTTTCGAGGTGTTCGCCCGGGAACTCGGGTATCTCGATACCCACGAAAAAACCATTCCCCGTGAATGCGACCCCTTCGATACCCTCGATACCACCCTCCATATCGTCGCCTACCACGGACGCCTCGCCGTCGGCACCGTCCGCATCATCCTCCCCAACCCCGAAATCGCCGCCAGCAACAAAACGTCCTTCGGCCTACCCATCGAGGCCCACTACGACCTTCGCACGTTGTTGCAACCCAACATACGAATACAGCCCGCCGAGACTACGCGGTTTTGCGTATTGTCAACCTATCGAGGCTCCCCGGTAGCATCTCATCTTCATGCCGCCGCCGTTCGTCTCAGCGCGAGGTTTGGAGTGACGCACTGGATCGCCGGCGCCAACATGGAAACAGACGCCCTCGATGATGCCCTCATCATCCAGCGCGCCCTCGTTTTTCGCGGCCTCGTCCGGGAAGACCTGTTTCTCGAACGTCGCGGCCCGCTCGTGCCGCCTCTCTTTCCACGTCGACCTTTTTACGACGATCGCGTCCGCTCTCGCGCCCTCGCCGGAGACTCCGCTGTCCCTCTACCTCGAACCATCGACTCCTACGCGCAGCGCATGCACGCCCGATTCGTTGGTCCTCCCATGTTCGATACGCGCTTTCGAATGTGCGCCTTGCCCTTCATCGCTGCAGTTGCCGACCAGCAACCTTGTCAGGAACACCAAGCCCTCGCCGCTTGATGAACGAAAGGATTACGACCGTGAACGCTCTCTTAGAAACCCTTGATCTTTCCGTGCGCGACCTGCTCGATGCTCTCGACGAGGAGCCCAATGCGCGGCGACTTCTGGCTGGTGATGTCAATACGTACGAATACGTAACGTTTCTCGAGCAAACCTTTTTGTATGTGCGACAAACCCGGCCTCTGCTTCGCCGAGCTGGTGAACGATTATCGACATTGCGTCGGGCACCTAATTTGGCTCGTCTCTTCCTGCAAAAAGCCGATGAAGAAGATGGCCATGAAAAATGGATTCTGACCGACCTCGAAGCCATTGGACATTCACTCGACGAACGGCGATTGCCCACGCCCACGCCCGCCGTAGTCGCTTATCTCGCGTGGAATCAATTCCAGGTAGAAGGAAACTCGCCCCTCGCGTTTCTCGGCACCGCGTATATACTCGAATCACTTTCGCAAGCCCGCGCAGGATTCACCGCAGATAACCTCGTCAAGAAAAACCGTATTCCAGGAATTCAAAATGGAGTGCGTTTTTTGCGTGGCCACGCGGATGCTGACGAACACCACATGACCGTGCTTCGCCGCGTTTTTTCTGTCGTTTCATCACCCAGTGATCAAGAAGCGATCGCTCTTTCAGCAGCCGTCACGACTTCGGTCTATTTGGGAATGTTTGCTGCCATGGCGGTGGATGCACAAAGTCGCCAGGCTGCGTGAATCAACGCTGCACGGCTCGAAACGCCGAGTTTATCGAAAGATCGACTCAGTTGTTTCTTCACGGTTTGATCCGATATTCCCAAATCCGACGCAATCAAAGCATTGTCCCAACAAACCCGCTCGACCGTTCGGATCTCGCCCGCAGAAAGAACGTTGTGCCATGCCTGGGGAATCGGCACGAGCTGGGGAACTTCCTCCATTGCGATTGCAAAAAGATCCTGACCATTGGGCAAAGGAACGATATTCAGCCGAAGCTCCATGTGCGCCAATGCGGGTGATATCGAGCGACCATCGCGCCACCAAGGTTTGGGAAGGACAACTGATCGGAAAGACAGACCCGCCGGTATGCATACTTCGGTAATGAACCGAGGCAATCCATTTATTCCTAGTTCCGCTTGGGCAAACCATTTCGCAATCATATTCGATACGCCTGCCGTTCTGACGACTTCGCGACCAGCCATATTGAAAACAAGGCCTTGGAAGCTGCGGGTCGACAGCAGCGTATCGAGCAATCCACCACGGCGTTCCAGTTCGCCAAACTTTTTGCAATTACGAACGGCCGCGGTAAAATACCGAGCCAAATGTTGTAATGTCGCCCGTTCGCGATCCGTAAATGAAATCGGCCTGTCGCGATAGAGAATGAGTCCTCCGTGCCATGGCGAACCTCGGTCGGCGAGCATCACCGCCATGACATGTTCCACATTCATCCCTACGGATCGACAATGTCGATACAGAAAACTTTCTTCGATCTCTCGTCGCGTGAGCATTTCGGAGTCGCGTAAAACCTGATTCGGTGATTCGGCGACTGCGGCGCGAACGAAATCGTGTGGGACCATTGACGCATATTCGCCAAAAAAAGCCGCAGGCATGTCCGCAACGATCCAATCGTATGCCGATGCGCCCTCCGGACGGCTCACACACATCGCCCCATGATCCGTGGGCACCAATTGCGCCAACAATCCATGCGCGTTTCCCAGCACTTCCGTGAGGTTGAGCGAGCCAAACAGTTCCGCAAGAAGCTCGTCCTTGACATCTTGCTCGTGCGCGGAAAGCTCGACGATTCGCGCCATATCTCCAAGTATAGCCCTTCAATTTCCCGGCAAGCAACCGAGAAGTTCAGGATCAAGCTGAAATTTGCGCGCCCTGTCTCGCCTTTGGGGCCTGTTTGTCGAGGTTGCCAGCCGTCTCTTTACGCCAGCTTCTCCATCGTGCATCCTGTCCGGAATCCGAACCGATGAAGACCCGTTCTCCGGCCCTCGTGCAACTGCTCGAACGCCCCGCATCCGAGCGAAAACTCGGCCAATTTTGGCTCGTCGAGGAATGTGGCGAAGGCGGATACGCCCCGGTGTGGCTGGCGCGCGAGATGTACGGGCGCACCGAACTGCGTCTCGTCGCGCTCAAGCTTTTCGGGTTGGACGAGTTCGGGGCCGATAAAGACGACTTCATCGAGGAAGCACGGGTGCTCGGAAATGTAGATCACCCCCACGTTGCCCGATTTTATGGAATCGTCGTTGATGAAGCGATTGGCGTCTTGGGCCTTGCGATGGAACTTCTCGCCGGTCGATCCCTCGAACAACGATTGGCATCCGAAAAAATCCTCAGTGTCGACGAATCACTTTCCATTGGTATTGCAATCGCCTCGGCACTCGCCACCGTGCATGGGGCAGGCATTGTCCATCGTGACGTCAAACCCGGCAATATCGTCGAAGATGCACGGGGCATGTACAAACTCATCGATTTTGGGATTGCCACCGAAAGCGCAGATGATTTCAACGAAGCCGTCGCGGGCAGCATTGCGGAAATCGAATTGAGTCACGGTGCCGCAGATATCACGGCGCCCATGACCGGAATGGCGACAGGTACGCCTGGATATATCGATCCCGCGCGGAGCACCAAACGTATTGCTGCATCAGCCACCAGTGATCTTTATGCATTGGGAGCCACCTTGTATCGTTGTTTGTCCGGGTATTTGCCGGCGCAAATCGGGGAAAATTCGGCCGGCATGATCGCTTGGGATCCTCAAGTTCTATCCGGAAAAACGCCGCCATCTTCACTCGCGTCCCGACGTCCCGAAATTCCGAACAATCTGGCGACGCTCGTCGACCGCCTGGTGAATCCACGCCGCGAACAACGCCCCCGCGGCGCATTGCAGGTCGAACATGAACTCGAACGTATTCGTATCGAACTCGGAGGACGCAAACGAGATTTGCCTCCAGAAGACGAAGGACCATTTCGGGGATTGCGGCGTTTCGAGGCCCAAGATCGCGACGTTTTTTTCGGGCGACGCAATGAAATCACGCGGGCCATGGACCTTCTGCGCGGCCGAGGGCTCGTGGCGCTCGTCGGAGTTTCCGGGAGCGGCAAATCGAGTTTGGCGCGGGCAGCATTGCTCCCAGCGCTCGTCGAGGGTGAATTGGCAAAATGGCCCAAAGAATGGGATGTGGTGATTGTCGAACCCGGACGTGATCCATGGTCGGCCATTACGAATGCCCTGAGGCCGTTCATCCCTGAAGCACCCCTTCTCGATACCGAATCTCTCGTTGCGGCAATGGAAGAACGAGCCAATCAAGAAGGCCGCGGTTTGGCCATTTTCGTCGATCAACTCGAAGAACTGGTCACCACTTCTTTGCCAGAGAGTCGCGACGAAGCGGCGGCTTTGCTTGCGGGCATGGGCGAACGCGCCATTTCGGGGGTGCGCGCTATCGTCGCGGCAAGGTCGGATCTGCTCGACCCATTGCTCGGTTTGGATAAATTAGGAAAAACCTTGTCGAATTCGCTGTGCATCGTGGAATCTCTACGGGCTCATGAGTGGCGGGAAAGCGTAACGGGGGCCCT
>DAOMZH010000158.1:7376-15296 GCA_035437985.1 Polyangium sp. (in: bacteria)
GAGGGAACACGGCGTTCGCAAAGCGAAGCTGAACTCATTCGCATTGCCGGTGACGATGCGCGGCGAGCCGTATCGGCATTGGTCCACGCGCGCCTGCTCGTACCCGTGAAGGGGGGCGTGACCGTGGCGCACGAAGCATTGCTCACGCGTTGGGCCCGACTTCGTTCATGGATTGCCGAAGCTCGTGCAGATCGTTTATTGGCCGAGGAACTCGAACACGACGCTTCCCGATGGAAACAAGATACGGAGAGCATTGGCGTCTGGACTGGCCGTCGATTGGGGTTTGCCCGCGAGCTTTTGCGCAAGGACGAGATACGTTTGTCGGAAAATGCCAAAAGCTTTGTACGGGGGAGTGTGCGCCAGAGTCGGCAGCGATATCTGATCATTGGCATGTCGTTTCTTGCCATCATGGGAATTCTTGGTTTTCTCGGGATCAAGAATATCCGCGCGGATCAAGCAATTCAAAAGGCCAATGAGGAAATTCGCCGCACCGCGCAAGAGCGTGCCGAGGAGAGCGAGACAGCGTTGGCGCAGATTAAAGCACTAATTGCCGGTACCAAGAGCGCCGAAGATAAATTGAAGGAAGCGCGGGAGCTTTTGGATAAGCGCAATAGCGGAACTGGTCCTGCCGTCACTGCCGATCCTGTTTCGAGCGCTTCCACAAGCAAACCGTCCCAGCCTCCACCTGCGCCCACAAATTCACGAAGTACGAGCGCCGGCGCGTCTACGGTTTCCAGTTCGACCACAGGTCAAGTCGTGGCCGCTGTGACGGCCGCCCCTGAACCATCATCGTCATCCGCATTAAAATCGGATTCTCCGGACCAACCATCTGGGGAACCGCCCAAACCCAAGGTCAAGCCCTCTGGTCGTGAAGCACTCGATGAACTGAAACATTGAAGATGATCATGCGTTTTTATAGACTGCGTACCATAAATCGCCTAATCGCAATCGTATTCTCCGCGGGTATCGCCATTGTTGCACTGGGGGCTGATGCGCGTGCTGATTGCGTGCCTTCCATCTCGGTTCGCCAAGCGTCATCGGAAAATGTGACGGAGGCAAACAGAGCATTGGCCACGATTCGTTACAAGGCGGGCCATGACCTGCTTAGCACGAAAGATTATGAAGGAGCGCTCGCGCTTTTTCTGAGATCGCGTGAACTTTGGCCTCGGGGTGCCAATACGAAAAATGCGGCCATTTGTCTCTCCGAACTTGGACGTTACCCCGAAGCCTTGGCTCTTTTTGAAGAAGTCTTGGGGCATTTTTCCGACGAATTCACTTCCGAAGAAATTGCCGCAATTGGTGATGTCGTAGCGGATTTGCGGAAGAAAGTTCTTTCGGTGGAGGTACTGGAATCGTCGGGTACGTTTGCAATTGATGATGAGTCATGTGGGTCATTACCTCGGAAGGAACCCGTTTATCTTCTGCCTGGATCCCATGTTTTGCATGTCCTTCGTCAAGGCAAACCCGAAGTCATTTCTCAATTTTCGGGCGCGGCTGGGCAGCGAATTCGAGTGCAAATCGCTCCGCCACCTCCACCGCCTACTCCGCCCGCCCCCAAAAAAAACGAAGGTTGGTTTGCGACCATTGCTTCAGGACCCGTGTTCGGATTTAGCACAGGAAGCGATTCTCATCTCGGAGTCGCAGTTGGGGGGATCGGAAGCGCAAAAGGTGGGTATCAATTCGCCAATGGATGGTCTTTGGCTCTGGATTCCGGAGCGTGGTATTCCCAGCGCAATGATTCAATACCGACAAACTCGTTCCCGTTTGGTCAATCCTCTTCATTTTCAGCTCAATACGAAATTCAACAGCAGGTTCAATCTTGTGCTCGCTACATGGGCTTCGTTGTCGGAATCGAGCACCGCATAAATAAACGTTTCGACTTCAATGTACGAAATGGGCTTGGAATCATTGGATTGCAATCGAGGCAGGTGCTCGGCGGGACGGTACGTAGGGTCGATCAATCAGACACGCGCAACGTGATAGCAGAAGGGGCTCAACGGCTCACATTTTTAAACCCGGCTTATGCAATCGTCGACGTAGGAATCATGGCTCGAATTGGACTCTTTCGAATCGGTTTCAGTTTAGAAGCGTTCATAACTTTTCGTGGAAGCGACTTTTTTCCTACCAGGCGCGTGCAACCGAGTGGCGACCCGTGTTTGAGTCACGCCGACGATGGCAACACATTAAGCTGCATTCCCGCACTCATCGTTCCGCGGGCCGCGTCGGACGTCCCGACCGCTTTTCTCGTTCCGCAGATCGTTTTCGGCCTCTACCAATGACAATAACGAGGATTGCCGCACTCGCGAGATAGGCGCGCCAATCGACTTGCGGGAGACCATAATGGTATGAGCACCTAAATTCCGGTGTCGCTCCCTCGGTAAATGATGGCATGCACCTAGGTTTGGGCGTATCGGCATCACCGGGATCCGCCAAAGGATCAAATGTACACGTATACCCTTCGGCGCAATCGGCTTCGGATGTACATTCGCGGCCACACGTTGGTTGCGAATTGCACGGCGGTGGTTGAGGGCGGTCAACGCAGCCCGCCTCCGGCACGCACATAGCTGTCACCGGACAACAAAATTCAGTTAGGTTGCCATTAGGTAGGTCGATGGAACATGGATCCTGCCCCGGCGTACATTCTGGCAAAGCAAACGTGGGCATAGACAAAGATAGCTGAACAATTGCGACTAAAGACAGGCCAATTATGGATCCTAGAAAAGACCGTTTCATTTCTTCCTCGGCCTCGGTATCTGGTATTCTTCCAGCCGCGTCACAAATGTTCGTCGTGACATACCCAATCTTTCCGCCGCTCGCGTCTGGTTTCCCGCGCATTCATCGAGCGTCGTAATGATCCGCTCTCGCTCTTGCATTTGTTCCGCAGACAGAGGCAAATCCGCAATCGGTTGCGTCACATTCGGCGGTTTCGGGGCCGCTGGTAAACGATTGTCCGGTGAACTGCCCCGCGCCGGAGGAATGGTCGGCACGTGTCCCGAAATACGTGGCGGCAAATGCTCCGGCAATACCAGATCCTCGGCACACAACACCGCCACCCGTTGCATCGCATTACGCAATTCTCGCACGTTGCCCGGCCAAGCATATTCTTCCAGCAATCGAATCGCGTCGACCGAGATATCCGGAATGGGCTCGATGTCGAGTTTTCGGCATTCTTGCTCCAGAAATAGCCGCGCCAAAGGAATGATCTCCGGCACCCGTTCGGCCAATGGCGGCACCGTGAGCGCCGCGCCTTCGAGACGAAAAAACAAATCGTTTCGGAAGGCCCCCTTCGTGACTTCCCCCGCCAAATCCCGATTCGTCGCCGCAATGAAACGTACGTCGATTTTCCGCGTCGTGCTTTCACCAACGCGCATAATCGCTCGATCATCCAAAGCTCGCAAAAGCTTCACCTGCACCGAGGGCGACAATTCGCCAATTTCATCGAGAAATAACGTTCCCCCGTTGGCTGCCTCGAAAAGCCCCTTTTTGTCTTCAGTGGCGCCCGTAAATGCCCCTCGTTTGTGCCCAAACAATTCACTCTCCAGCAAACTCTCGCTGAGCGCCGCGCAATGAATGGCCAAAAATGGTCCTTTGGACCGCGGAGATGCCTTGTGAATGGCTCGTGCCAATACTTCTTTTCCAACCCCCGTTTCGCCCAAGATCAAAACGCTCATGTCCGAACGCGCCATACGTCGCGCGTGATCATAAAGCGCTTGCATTGCTGGCGCTTGCACGACCACCCGATCCGAAGAAGGCGCTGGCGGCGCAGGATCCGAACCGCGACGCGCACTCGGTAATCGGCGAATCGTGGCCATTATCGACCCGAGAACGATGCATTCCCCGATATCGACAACAAATGTTTCCCCCGGTTTGCGATGCACTTTTCGCGTGTCCGCCGCATTGATTCGCTCTTCACGGCGCCGCACATACGTCCCATTCGAGCTGCCCAAATCTTCGATACGCATGGGTGCGTCGAGATGCAAAGTCGCATGACGTCGCGAGACGGACGGATCATCGATGCGAATGTCGACATCATCGCCGCGACCAAGAATGACCTTGCCAGTCGGGGGCAGATGGTACACGAGCGCGTCGTCGCTGGTGGCGAAAACCATGAGTTCGAGCTTCGGGGGCGCGTCGCGATCCAACATGTTCATGTGTAGGAGTACAGGTTCTTGTTGGGAGACTACGGGTAAATAAAATGATTGCCAAGAAATTCCGCACTCGTTGGTTTGCCCAGGTTTTTGCAGTGTAGGATGGCACGCAACACGATCCGGGCATAATATCTCGGTGGTCGATTGGCCTTCCCCAATCCAATTCGGGGGCCAGTCAAGCCCGCACGGGTATCCTCGAGAGATAACTGGTGATGTTTTGGGAGGTCATTGGGTTTTCTCGAAAACGAAATGCATCGAAATGCACAACCTGTCGGTGTGGTCAATCGATGCCGGGCATTGATTTCGGAGGTCAGTGGGTATGGGCGCGTACGTGATGCATCGACTTCGTAGGCCAATCGGCATTCCACGTCGTTGTGCACATCGTTTCGAAGGCCATTTGGCTTCGGAGATTACGTATCCTGCGTTGCACAATGAGGGCTCAACTTCCGAATGTGGTAAATTCGGGGGTTTGGGGGCAGAGCCGTTGGGTCAGTCTCTTTGGCGTAGCCAAAGAGATTGTGAGACCCAACGGCGAGCCCCCATCGAAAACAAAAGCCTCGCGTAGCGCGCTTGTTAGCGCGCGAAGCGAGGGTCCAAATCTGGCCCGATTTCAATACATCCCCGTGCTTGTCAATTTGACGCGGTAGAGCGAGGTTCGGGCGGTGATGTACAAGGTTTTGCGATCGCCATCCCCGAATGCGCAATTGGCCGGTTGTTCGGGAACCGTTATGGTGCCCCAAAGATTGCCCTCGGAATCGTACACCTCGACGCCGGCCATTGCCGAGACGAAGAGATTGCCTTGGTCGTCGACTGCCATTCCGTCGGGATTGCCGCCGGTGGTCACGAGTTTTGCCATTGCGCCAGCAGTGCCGTCTGCGGCCAAAACGTAGGAGCGAATATCGCCGGTCGTGGTGTCGTCGACATAAAGCGTTTTTTGATCGGGAGACAAAGCAATGCCATTTGGGCGGTCAAGGTCATTGGCAATGAGCTCCAGCGTGCCGTCGGGCTTTACTCGGAACACCCCTTGGAACCCGAGCTCGTTCATATTCGGATTCGCCAGGCCATAAGGCGGATCCGTGAAATAAATATTGCCGTCATCGCGGATGATGAGGTCGTTGGGGCTATTGAGTTTCTTGCCTTGGTAATTGTCGACGACGGTCGTGACCATTCCATTGGCATCCGTGCGGGAGACGCGCCTTCCGCTGTGTTCGCAAACGTGGAGCAAGCCCTTTTTGTCAAGGGCAAGTCCGTTGGAATTGGCGCTGGGATCGCGGAACGTTGCAAACGCGGACGGAGCCGTGTATTCGTAGATGCGATTGGCGGGAATGTCGCTGAAGAGCAACGTGCCTTTGCTCGATATCCATTGCGGTCCTTCCGTGAACATGAAGTTTCCCTGGACCTTTTCCACGGTTCCCATTCCGTCGAGCGGATTCTTTTTGATATTACTCCCGCCAGAACCGCCTGTGCCACCATTGCCGCCATTGCCTCCAGCTCCGCCCTCGCCTGATGAAGAAGACGAAGATGACGTCGACGAGGTCGATGAAGTGGACGAAGACGCCGAAGACGACGACGATGTATCGGTGGTCGTGCTGGTATCGTCGCAGGCTACCGCAAAATAAGGAATCGCCAGTAAGCCGAGGAGAAGGATTGGTTTTCGCATTAAGGCATGATATCATGGGCGAGAGGGCAATGGCAATAGCTCGATGACTGCGAGCAAGAAAGGGCCGGGAGCATGAGCGCGCCTCGTTTTCGGAATGCGGATGATGGGGCATTGCGTCGCCGGTCCTGGCGTTGCGTTTCCGTTTTGGTGCTCGTCGCAATGCTCGCGACATTGCCGGGATGCGGAGCTGCCGCAAAAAGAAATGTGGCGATTGGATTGATGGGTACAGGGGTCGTCGCGAGTACCGTGACGGGTGTATTGGCTTTGGGATGCACCACGCCAAACCCTGATAATCCACAGATCCAATCTCGCGGACCGTGCATGCCGCCCGCGACATATGAAGAAGCCAAGCCGTTCATATGGACGACGTTCGTGCTTGGAATCATCATGGCCGCGACGGGAGTCGCAATCATCGCGACCATCAACGAAAAACCAAGTTCACCGGATCCTTCGCCGCCTCCGGATCCGATGGATGAACCATCCTGCAAAGGTTCCAAATACTGTTATTGAACCTTGGCCGAAATGCCGAATGAATTGCGTTTCGTAGCGCAGCGTCATTCTTTTCTTGCGCCGATCCTTGGCACAGCCTCTGCACCTGCTCACTCGTCGAGATTGCCCCGCACGGGGCATTGCAATGGTTGCACGGATCGAGGAGGGGCGCGCGTGAATTGGCTGATTATCGGCGGTATTCCTGTTTTTCTGCTGGCCTGCACACCATCGGCCATCGAGCAGCCATCGTCCGAGCAATATGCGGAGAAAAAACCGCTCGCTCCACCTCTGCCTGGACAAGGATTGCAGCTCCGAATGACGAAGACGATAGCTGCGGGCAATGAATCCTATGGATGTCGGCTTTTTCAAATGCCGGAGGAAGACTTGTTCGTGCACGAGCAAACCGTGGATTTCAGTGCCGGTGGGCACCATATTTTGCTCTACAAGACACCTTACGTCGAGATTCCGGAACGAGATGTCAATGGCGAGTTCGTCCTGGGAAGCGAGGTGCATGATTGTTCCGAAGGCGTTACGGCTCGTTGGAAAGTCGAATCCGTGCTGGGCGGTAGTGAAATATTCGATCATCCGGGCATGTTTCGCGGATTGCCCGAGGGCGTCGCCGTGCGTTTGCCCAAAAAAACCGTCGTGGTCATGAGCGTGCATTACCTCAATGCATCTTCGGTCGAGACAGAAGTGGATGCGCGGGTCAATCTTTCGACGATTCCCGAAAATTCAGTGGCCATGGAGGCTGGTCTTCTGTATCTTGATAATCAGCTTTTGCACGTGCGTTCGAGGCGACCGTCGACGGCCCGAATGCGTTGTCCGGTGCCGAGCGATGTATTCATCGTGAATTTGCAATCGCATTTGCATGCGCGAGGGGTTGGTTTTGCGGCGCTGTTTTGGCCGGAAAATGGTCTGGACGCCGAAGTCGTCTACGAGACGAAAAAATGTCTCGCCCCCCCACTGGTGACATACGAGCCGTATTTGACGCTCCACGCGGGGGACGTGCTCGAAACTCGGTGCGACTTTCAGAATCACGAAACGCGGGATATTGGGTATGGCCCCCGGTCTACGGACGAGATGTGTCAGCTCATTGGACCTTATTTTCCGCGGGACGAGCATTTTGAAAAGTGCGCCGATGGTGGGGGACACCTGGCGGCAGAATGGGTTGGTCAAGGTACCGCGGATGGCGCGACGACTCGGAATTGTCTCGATTGTGCCGCGAAAGTTGGCGATAGTGATTATGCGGCGTGTGTGCTGGACGCTTGCCCGGCCATTGGGGACCGTGTGTCGGCGGTGGTACGTTGTGAGATGACGCGGGGATTGAAGGCGGCGGCTTGTGACGGGGAAAAAAATGCCCTGTCAAAATCAGCTTGTCTCGATTGAGTAAATGGGAGACACTCGCGTTTCGCATGAACGCACATGAATGGAGCCGCGGTCGGAGTTTTCTCATTGTCGCCGTGGTGTATGTACTGGCCATCGTCGCGAGCGCGTTCGTGACGAGCGCGCTCGAAGGACGCTATTCGCTGCTCGTGACGTTCGCGATCGCCGATGCCGTGGCGACCTGTGTGGTTTTTCTTGGCAGCATCGCGGTGAATAATTCCAGTATGTACGACCCCTATT
>DAOMZH010000159.1:0-15274 GCA_035437985.1 Polyangium sp. (in: bacteria)
TTTTCTCTTCGCGATACAGTTTAATCATTCACACATCTCCTCCCCCCTCAGACGATTTCACCCACCCATATCTTCCACCACACCAACAACCACACGCTCCTTGGCAGTTAATTCTTTGATCATTCCTTCGCGCACCTAGCGCCCTTCGCGGTTAATATTCTCACGCCCACCAATACCCCTCGCTAGAAAGTTTTCAATTTACATATTACTTAAAATCTTATCCTTAGCACTCTCCATGTCATCCTGAGCGACAGCGACACATGCACCGCGCTGCGGATGCAGTGCCGGTGAGGATCTCTGAGTATGGGCGAGAGATTCTTCGCCGCAAAAACAAAAGCGCGGCTCACGCGTGCCTGCACCGTGTGCAGGCAGAATGACAAACTCTTTTCCTTGGCGTCCTTGGCGCACTTGGCGGTTAATATTCTTACACTCACCAATACCCCTCGCCAGAATGTTTCCAATTCATCCACCCCTACATAAAATCTCACCATACGCTCTCTCCAATCCCGAAGGCGCTGTGTTGAGCCGGTCGAAACAGATGACACAGCCTTTAGGAAAGCTTATAACACCCCTTCGGGGTTACCTACAAACCTTATGAAAATCTATAATCCTTGCACTCCTTCGGAGTTAGGACATACTCAGCAGCGCTCAACAATCTCTTCCTTAGCGCACTTAGCGGTTAATTTTTTATCTTTCCTTCACCCTTAAAGGTACAATCATGACCATGCAACCCGTTCTCAAACAATGGCTCGGCATCCTGCTCTCCAATCGCCCCCTGCCGCCTTGACTTTTTCCAAAGTTTTGGGCGTGCTTGCGATTCCGCTCGTATTGGGAGGCATTGCTCTGTTTTATAAAAAATGTCCAGACTTGTTCCCAACTTCGACGGTTGATTCGCAAGCTCGCCGCAATGACGGCATACTGGACACGGCCAAACCACCGCCAACCCATCCAACACCGCATCCAACAACAAAAATTCCTGCGCCGGCTCCTACCCGTCCCGTACGACCCCCGCCATTACTCGATTTCGGCGCACCCTGCACCAAAACGACCGAATGCAAGAGCAATTTCTGTGTCGATGGAGTTTGTTGCAATTCCGAGTGCACAGGCTCGTGCCAAGCGTGCTCCCGAGCCGAAGGTGCCCCCAATGGCGACGGAACATGCGTGCCGATTCCCGCCGGCCAAGATCCGAAAAAAGAATGCGGCTCCGCGCGAGGTTGTAATGGTCAGGGCGCGTGTGTCGTGCCTTGTAGTCCCACGAGGGCCTGCCCTGCACTCCCCGCAATCGTCCTCGATAATGGCATGTCGTGCTCGTCGACAGCCATGTGCAAAAGTGGATTTTGCGTGGACGGCGTTTGTTGCGAGAAGCCCTGCACGGAAACGTGTTATGCTTGTTCCACGTCCAAAGGAGGCAGCATCAATGGGCAATGCACGCCTGTTGCCCCCAATTTCAAGGTTCCCGCGGAAGAATGCCCCAGGACCTTTCAATGCACGGGCCGCGGCTCTTGTCGAACCAATTGATGATCCTTACGTCGCGCCGCTGACGAATGGCAACGCGGCATTGGCAATACGTTCCGCGACCTCGCTACGTTTTTCCGGATTGAACCACGCAAATGGCTCGAACCAACGCGCCGATTTACGGCCCACGGAAAGGCGCGAACATTCCACCAAAATCGACGTCGCCCCGTGCTTTTCATAAAACCAATCCAATTCGAGGCCCATTTGGACGAACCCCAAGGCCCACCACGAACTCGGCCACACCGTATATGGTTTGTCGTCGGCAGCTGAAGCAATTCGTTTCGCCCACACGCGATGTTCGGCCGTACGCGCGATTGGAATGACGCTTCTTGCTGGTGGATACATCACGACCCCGCCAAAACTATGCAATGACAACGCGCGGTCCACTTGTCGCTGTTGCAATTCGCGCACTATCGCCCCGACTTCCGGTTCACTCGCCGGTCCGATGCCGCGCGAAAAGATCCGCGAGAGTAAGCGTTGCAGAATGCCCTGTTTTCCCCAGGCCACGTCGAAATTCCGATTCAGGTCGACCCCGCGCGCATTATGCCGGACGAACTTGCGCGCGCCTTCCCGCAAATTCTGCTCGACGAGCCGCACACCGTCGGGATTGACGATGGGAAACGAAAGAATCGTGCGATTGGTCGGAGGATTGGCCACGAGTTTGTCGAGCAAAGACAAATGAGTTTCAATGCCAATCCATTCGATGGGATGCACGGCCGAAAGCACCACGGACGTAGGCACGCCAGCTTTGGGCCTCGCACCTAATTCTACCGCAAACAGCGGCTCATTTTCCACGGAGCGACCAACTTCTCGAACGCGAGCGCCGCGTTGTTCGAGCTTCTCGAGGGCGCCGAGCATCTCGCCGTAGCCACGGTAATCACCGAGGTGTTTGGGGCGGAGCGTATTGGCGAGTTGGGGGTGATCGTTTTCGAGCGTTGCGGCGTGAAGTGTCGACGAAATCGCGACCGCGCGACCATTGGAGCCATGTCCCATGCGTTTGTTGTAGCGCACGTCTGACCCAAAAAGAAAGGGGCTTGTCAAGCTCCACAAGAAGCGACTATGTTGCTGCCTGTGCAGTTCGACCCGCACGGCTGGGCCCTCGAGCCTATTGAAGTCATGCCGATATCTTCGGCATATACTCTCTTTTCACCGGACCTTTCGGCGCGTATCGACATTGCGGCCTTGGCCCATAAGGCGCGGACGTTTTTCGCAACCTCGCTCGAAATCGACCCGGTCAAAGCGTATCCGAGCGACAGGGCCCCCGATTCCGATGCCGTGCACATTGAAATCAAACCATTGGGAAAGTCTCAGTCTCCAGGTCCACCAACGCGCGTGTTCGTCGTGACGTGGCCGCTCACGCGCGACCCCTCATTTCGATACGTCGGAGACGCCGCAGCTCAGGCAATTGGTGGCGCGGGTATGGACGTATTGGTCACCCGTGCCAAACGTATTTGGCAAGTCTCGGCAACGCCCAGGACGGGCCCCGATGTTCATACGCCATTGCGTGTGGCGGCCATACTGGCAGCGGTCTTGCTTGCGCCCATTGTGCCTCCGGAAGGCCATACGATTTACGGGGTCAAAGGCGCACGCGAGAGATTGGAAAAGGCGGAGCGCCGTCTGTAAAAGGTTGCTCACTGGTTTTTGGGGGGAGGATAAACTTCGCCTGGTCCCGCGGAATTCAAGAATCGCAACGTATTTTCCAGCGTGAGAAAACTCGGCATTCTCGACGCTCGTAAAACGGAAAAGTCGAGCATGCGGGTCAACTGAAGTTGATCGAGGGTCGGCTTATAGCTGCGTCCTTTTGGAAAATGCCGCGTGAGCCATTCTTTCACCCACGAATCGATTCGGGATCACCTTCGTAGGTTGTTCCGGGCAAAACGCCAGGCCGTTCGATATTGCGCTCGTCTTTGAGCGCGCGCCCGGCCATCAGATGAATACAAGGCAAGAACCACGCTTCGTATTCGCGATGCGCCAAGATGATCGCCGTCGGAAATGGTAATTTTGCATTGCGTAGCCATCCAGCTATTTCCGGTCCCGACTTCGCTGGACAACCATCGTCTTCATCCCGCAATAATAGCGCCTGCGTGCAATCTGGTCGAGCCCGAAGCCGCTCACAAATGGTGGCAATGGCCGACGCCCCATGCAATTGCTTTTCCCGTAGCGGAGTCCCCCATTGAAGGGACAAACCCAGATCCAAAGATAGTCGCTGCACGAGGTTTCCTGCGGCCGCAACTTCGCCTTGGCCTTCGACGATCAAATACGCTTTAGCCATGAGCGTTTTCCCGACCGCGCAAGCCCTCGCTGAATACCAATTCGCCAACCGTAGCGAGACGCTTTTTGACCAGCGAACGCTGCGTTTCGTCGACGAGGGAGACCGTTGTCGCGCCATCTCGCCGCTCCACCACCCGAACTTCATCGATATCCAAGCGATCGAGAAAATCGGAGCTGTGTGTCGTGAGCAAGATTTGACTTCGCGTTGCTGCTTCGCGAAGGTAATCGAAAAGGACCCCGAGTGCGCCGGGATGAATGGTTTGCTCCGGCTCTTCGATCCCAATCAGACCCAATGGCGGTGCTTGCAAAAGCGCCGTCAAGATTCCCGCAATGCGCAATGTGCCATCAGATTCTTGCACTGCGCCTCGCCAAACCTGATTTCCCTTTGCATCCACATGACGCAGTTCAGGGATCAAATACCCACCCACGGCATTGACGCGATAATCGTCGATATCGCCAACGATATGGCCGAGCGCCGCGAGAAAATCAGGGCCGGCCTTGGCTTTGTCCATGTGCCGCAGCACAGACGCCCAGTTTTCCCCGTGCGTGCGCATCACCTCAGGCAAATCAGGGCGTTGCGCTTCCCGCAGTCGATTGGGGAAAATGCGGTAAATAGCCAGGTCTTGCATTTCTCTAGCCAACCGAGCAAAGCGCCAATCGCTCAGTTGCAGGAATGTCGCTGTCGAAAGTAGTTTTGGATCGGGCCCACGAACAGGCACTAGATCAATCCATTTGCCGTTTTCATACTTAAACGAGCGATATGCATTTGCCAAGTTAGCCACAGCGACAGCCTGCGCATCAAACGTGTCCCTGTCCGTCGTTGGTTCGTTCAATACCGCGAGGATGCTATCAGGGATGTTCTCGTCCCACTCCCCCCGTTCCCGCGTTATCCGATACCCTTCCCCACTCTCGTCCTTGCCGAGAACCAATTCCCAAAAACCCCTACCTTTGTCACTCTCCACATCGACGCGAATCGAAAGTTTGTCCGTGCCCGAACGGCATATCGTGCCAAACCCGTGACGCTCCATCACCGCCCGTTCGAGGCCCATGCGCAATGTGTCGGCGACGAATTGCAATACATCCGCAACATTGCTCTTGCCCGACGCGTTTTGCCCGACGAGCACCGTGAGCGGGCCCAGCTCGAGCGTGACATTCTCGCCCAAACTGCGAAAATTACTGACTTGAATACGGCGAATCATCGTCCTCGAAACTCGATCGGGTTCCCTCTACAAAGAACCCATCTCGGGTCGCATGTCAAGAAAACTCAACCGCATTCTCACGCCTCGAATCTCCCGCCCGTTTCCCCGTTTCTCCGCTAGGGCAACGCATAACTGCTCGTCACGTGCGCAATCGGTTCCGATTCTCCATCCGAATACAAGATCACCTGCCCCACGATGCTTCTTCGCCCATGACGAATCATCGTCGCTTCGCCGATCACCGCCGTCGGCAACGGCTTGCGCAAAAAGTGAATATTCAAATTCGACGTCACCGCCAAAAGCTCCATTCCCAATACCGACATCACCATTGCATAAAGCGCCGCGTCCGCGACCACCACCAAAAGCGGCCCTGGAATCGTTCCGCCTGGACGCACATGCCGCTCGTCGAATTGCATTCGCAACCGCGCATATCCCGCCTCGATACATTCCACCCGAAATGAAAGCGTATTCATCATCGGAATGCCAAAACGAATCGCCGTCTCGAATTCTTCCGCCGTAATCTTCGACGGCTTCCGCTCCACACTCATATTCGATTCCTTCTCCTGCACCCGTCATTACCACCTTCCGACCCTCTGCAGCCATAAAAGCACACTTTTCTCACCTTCATTTTGTATCCAATCGCTCATTGGAGGCTCCAAACAGTACACCTGAACACCAAAAGCCTTCGCCGATGGCCCCAACAACCTCGCCAACAAGCCCCAACCCTTGTCGAGAGGCCGTTGAGGGTAATCCGCAACGCATTTAGCCTTCTTGGAGAGCCGTCGGGCGCTGGAAAACAAGTTCCGGCTTACAAAAAGGAGGCGTTGACGGCACCCCAAAACGAACAAAATCCTCGAGCAGGTGTTCATGGGCGTCAATTTCAATGCTGATCGCGAAACTTTCACTTCTTGGCAAACCGTGGCATCATGTTGCGGCCCATGAAATCTCCGCCGAATCCAGCGCCCATTCCAATGCTCGACACGCAATCGCTCTTGCGCGCGGCGCTCGCCGAAGTGGCGGGTGCAGCCATTGTGCTCGACGAGTATTTGCACATCGTCGATTGCACGACGGAAGCAGAGGAATTGGTGGGGCAACCGTTGCCTCGTGGGGTATTGGCGCCCGACGTTTTATGCGCCAATGGTTCGGAACGTCCAGTCGCCGATGCGCTCGCGGAGGGAAGGCCGGTTGCTGCAACGATACGTCGACCAGGTAAAACTGAAAACGAAGGCTTCTTGTCGGTCCGGGCAATACCATTACGACGTGGAGAAACACGCGTTGGGTGGCTTTTGCTACTCGATCCTGATGTAATCGCGGCGGATCATCCGGACGCGCCTGTGGAAGTATGCGGCATTTTGACGCGCGACAAAGCCATGAAAAAGCTTTTGGCGGATGTGCGCAAGGTGGCGCGAACGAATGCCAACGTGCTCGTACGCGGAGAAACGGGAAGTGGCAAAGAATTGATTGCCCGCGCTGTGCATATCTTGAGCCCGCGCAACAAGGGGCCATTACGCACGTTGAATTGTGCGGCATTGCCTCCGGCGCTATTGGAGAGCGAGCTTTTTGGGCACGTACGCGGGTCTTTCACGGGAGCCGTGCGCGACCAAAAAGGCCATGTCGAATTGGCTCATGGCGGAACCTTGTTTCTCGATGAAGTCGCCGAATTGTCGCTCGAATTGCAAGCCAAACTTTTGCGTGTATTGCAAGAAAAAGTGGTCGTGCCCGTGGGTGGCCGAGAGCCCATCGCCGTGGACGTGCGGTTCGTCGCGGCAACTCATCGGTCATTACGCAGAGAGGTGGCGGCGGGTCGATTTCGCGCTGATTTGATGTTTCGTTTGCGGGTCGTGCCCATATTCTTGCCGCCATTACGGGCAAAACGTGTCGATATTTCTCTTTTGGCTTGGCGCTTCATCGAACGGATGAATGTCGAAAACGAAAGACACGTGGCGCGATTGTCTCCGGGCGCCTTGCATGCCCTTGAAAGCTACGATTGGCCCGGCAATGTGCGCGAATTGATGAATGCCATCGAATACGCCTTCGTCATGGGGGATGGCCCCATTTTGACGGAAGCAGATTTGCCGCCCGAGGTGCGCGGAGAACGTCCCGCGTTCCTGGACGAACCTACCCCAGCCGAAAAAGTTGCCGAAGAAATCGCCAATGGTCGGGACCTCGGACCGGAGGAACGAAAAATATTGGAAGCCTTGCGGGAAGCCCGGGGCAATCGCCAAGAAGCCGCGGCCCGCTTGGGCTACAGCCGCATTACCTTGTGGCGAAAATTAAAAGCCATGGGGCTCGACGAAGATGTCGTCATTCGCCATCGCCGCCCACAAGGGAAAAAATCTTCGGAATGATTGCAGCTCAGCGATCGGGGACTTGGGCTCTGGTCGTTGAAGACATTTCCAATTCGCCGGACAGAGCCCTGGGAGTGGGCCATTTCTTGGTGTTCGCGGGGGGACCCCGCTGTTTGAGCCCGCGCAGCGGGCGAGTTCGGGGTCCCGCGGACGCCAAGAAATGGTCCGCTCCTGGGCGGCACACACCAATAACCGCATTCCCCGACCCCAATGATGTGACCAATGCTCAGCTTTGGGGACGGGGCTCGTCTTCCAGCGGCAAGATCCACGGGCGGGGCAGCAACGAATCTTTTTCAATGGCCAGATTCGTATCTGGATCGATGATTCGTTTGCTCGGACGGCCATTCAAGGTGACGTAAGCATCGGCCCGCACTTCGACCTCGCGCCCATTCTTGCGTTCCTCTGCGGCGATGTATTGGGCAAACTCGAGAATCATGTCGGGACTCTGCGCCATTTGCTTGACTTGCAGCGGTGACAAATAACGCGCTGGATTCAGAATCACGGTTCTTCCAGTGGATTTGTCGCGCACGCGATAATCAACATAACCGAGCTTCTCCACGAGCATCACGCGCCAAGCGAAACGAAATCCTTCTTCGGTCCACGCGGTATTGCCAGGATAAAGGAATCGCCGCATGGGCAAGGCCAATTGCAGCGCGACATGCACTGCAAGGAGCGCAAAACCCAATCGCTGCAGAGGTGAAATCGCTGGATTTCCTGGCGCTAGGTTGGACTTTTCTTGCCGGAGCGCGGGCGTAATCCACGCTGGCCCACGCGACAATTTGGCGAGCAATTGGCGCGGCCAATCGGGCGGGAAAAAGATCAATGCCGCGCCAGTCATGACCCAGGGAAACACGCCAATGGGAAAAAGCAAGCCCGTTATCGTATGAAACGCGACCACCACCGCATAGGCATACGGGCGCGTGCGCGGACGCAGGAGAAAAAATACCACGAACAAATCGAATATCGCGCCGAAATAGCTGGCAAACATCGCTACCCAATGTTGCGCAAGCCACGGTCCGATGAGCGGAATGTCGGTATGGGCCGCCAGCCAAATGCCTAGAGGTTCGCCGCGGAGTAACCAATCTGGTCCAAGCTTCGCCACCCCGGCAAAGAAATACACGACGCCCACCTGAAATCGCAAAATCCAAAGCACCCATGCCGGCACGTAGTCGCTACGCAGTCGTGGATCCCGCCACGCATCGAGCGCCGCAGCTCGATGCAAAGGCATGAACATCAGCAACATTCCCAGCAAACTAATGAGATAATAATGGTTCAGATACGTCGCTTTTTCTATGAGCTCGACGTACGTAAACGACAAGAAAAACACGATGGTCGCCAGCCGGTAAAACAAGCCGAGCATAATGCAGGCGCTCGCCAAACCGAGCACGGCGAAATGCACGTACATACCGGCTCCAGGCCACGGCGATACCCAGGAAAAACCAAGCCAGTGAAAATGAAACGGCGGAGCTATGTAGATTTCGCGAATCCACCCATAAGCCCAGAACCGGACGACACTGGCCAGCATCAACGCCCCGAAAAGAATTCGGAACGCGACGACCGACGTTATGTCGACCGGTTGCATAAGCTCGTGCAAGAGACCCGAACGGCCCTTGTTTTCAGTCGGCATCGCTATCATTCAAAAGAATGCTGATCCCGAGGACACTGGCCACGTCCGTGGACAAACGTATCCGCAACGCGCGAATGGCGGCATGCGTCGCGGTCACCGAATCTGGGGCTCCCGTAATGGCCGTACGGAATGGTGGAGGAACGGCCGCGACTTTTGCTTGCGCGTCCGTCAGCGCTTGTTTCACGGCCGTATCAACGGCCGCGCTCCGCGCATTCACCAAAACGGTCAAACCTTTGCCAGTCTTGCCGCCATGACGACCGTAATAAACCTCCTCGACCCCGATCAAGTTTTCTTTCAGGTCTTCGAGCGAATGATCACTGAATCTCGATTCGACGACGGAAGGATCTGGGCTGCCCGTATTGAGTCCAAACGGCGCCGTGATCTTATTTTCGTTTGCCCCTTGCAAGGATGCATTGAGCAAATTGACGATGACGCCCACAGCGGTTTGTCCGGATGTAAACGTGGTGCTACCCGTGCCGGCATCGGCGACTTGATTGACAAACCCACCTGCTTCTGCATTCCACGCAGTTTCGAGGGCTCGTGCATCATTGGCGAAGGTTTCGGCAACCGCCTGGGCATACGCGCAACGTTTCACGGACGCAGCATCCGTACCCCCGATTGCCGTGAGAATCGCCGCATTCCCTCCAATCGGGTCGAATATCAAGTATTCGAGCGCCGGCATGCCTTTGGAGCTCGTGCCGAGAGATGCAATGTGCTCGGAGGTAATGGGCTCCGGGGCACTCGTAATGGCCGCTTCGATGGTATCGGTTCGGGCAGGCCAGAAATCGATTGCGGCACCAAGGCGCAAATCTTCAACCGGGCCAAACCGGACCATTTCTGCACGTTTCCACGGAAGGCGCGCGGCACGCCAAGCATCCTGCGCCGCATTTAATTGCGCATCGTTGGGCGTGACGCAAAATGCGGTGACCGCGGCCTCGACTTTTTCCGCTTCGACCGCGAGCTCGCTTTGCCAGGGGTAAAGCACGATCGTGGCCAAATCGTGCATGAGCGCGCGTTGGGTCGTGTCGTCTTCGACGGGCGCCGAGCATCCCCCGGTGAGTATGCCCGCGACAAACACGCATCCAACAGAAACGAATCGATTCTCGATCATAATGACTCCACGAAGTGCACAAGGGCTTGGCGCTCGTCACGAGACAAGGCTCGAAATGCTTCGCGCGAATTTTCCGCCTCGCCACCATGCCACATGATTGCTTCTACGACTCCACGCGCGCGGCCGTCGTGCAACAAATTCATGTGTCCGTTGACGGCCGGCAAAAGTCCTATACCCCAAAGCGGCGGCGTCCGCCATTCTTGTCCATCGGCATCGAAATCAGGTCGCCCATCGGCCAACTCTGGGCCCATATCGTGGAGCAATAGATCGGTATAGGGACGAATCTTTTGCATCGAAAGCTCGGGGAATCCTTCGAGCGTGCCGCTCTCGTACGCTGCCGTATGACACTTGCCGCATCCGGCCGTGGCGAAGAGCTGTTTGCCCTGCAAAACCTCGGGCTCTTGCCAATCACGCCGCGCCGGAGGAGCCAGCGTCATCGAATAAAACGTGACCGCATCGCGAATGTGTTCACTACATTCGGGATCTCCGCCGTGGGGAGCCACAGCGCAATCGGCTTCGGCGGTCGTGCATTCTTGCGCGCTGAAAAGCGTAGTGGAAATACCCATGTCGCCGAGAAAGGCGCCAGCTGTCTGCTGCGTCAGATTGGGCTGATTCGCTTTCCATCCAAAACGACCAAGCATTGCTTTTTGCTGAACGACATCCCAAACCATATTCGGTCGACCGGAAATGCCGTCCTTGTCTTGATCATTGGGATCTGCTGCCGCCAAAATGTCAGCTTCGGCAATGGCTTCGAGCAATCCGAGGCCAATCATTTGGGGCGCAACGCGCGGTGATTTCATGGTCTCGGCTTGCATGTCGCCCCGTCCGAGCGTGAACGAATAGGTCGGACGTCGCAATTGGTAGGGGTCTCCGTCATCAAACGTCCCTGGAACCTCTTCGTACGTGACGAATGCGTCGCCTTCGGGCGTAATGCCCGGAATGGCTTTCGGTTGCAATTGCCCACCGTAGGTCGGTTCGGGAGCCGGTGCATTGTGCTCGGTCTGTCCTGCCACACTCAAACGCACGAGCACGGACGACAACGGCACCGAGGCATCATCTGGCGGCGTGCCCCGACCATCGATCAGGTGGCAACCCGAGCAGGATCGCGCATTGTAGAGGGGGCCAAGGCCGTCGCGCCCATCGGTCGAAGACGGCGCAATGATCCAGTTTTCTTTGAAAAACGAATTACCGACGAAAAACTTCGAGCGGCGTTCCGACGTCATGTTGCGGGCCGAGAGGGAAAATGCATTCGGCGAGGTATCGAATACCGTCGTTTCGCCCCCGGTCAATTCTTCGCCTGGTTCGGCAAGTGGTGCAGTATCCGGACTCGGAATTTCCGAACCACAACCCAATAGGGCGCACGTGGCCACGGCGCCCAAGATCAAAGCTCGCATGCCAATCACTCCTCGATGTTCAACGATATTCCAAGCAACAACGCAATGTCGACGATGGTCGTCGTTTGCGTGCGCAACGCTTTGATTGCGGCAGCAATGGCGACGCGTCCGGGATCCGTATCCACGCCCTTCATCGCCTGATCGAAAGGCGCCGGAATGGCCTCGATGGCGGCAATGCTCGCCGCGAGATTGTCCTGCATTCGTTTGTCGAGCGCCGGGTCGCGTTCGCGAACGATTTCATCCAGCCCGGGAACATCGAGATCACCATATTTACCGAGGTAAACATTTTGAATCGATCGCGCATTGTTCGCCAAGTCTTGGATCGTATTGTCGCTGAAACAGGAATGCTCGTCTTCCTGCTCCTTCGTATCATAAGCGACTTGCATCCGTTCACCTGCGAGTTCCGCGCCGCTCAAGCTGCCCATTCCTAAAAGAATACGGCGCAAGCCTTCCTCGGGCGCCAATTTGACGAACGAGGTCCGATATGCGCCACCTTCGGCCCATTCGGCCACGACGGGCGTGAAATCTGCAATGAGGAGTTTTCCCGTGGTGACGAGATATGCGCCCCGACGATCTTGGTTCATCGCGGTGCCCGTGGCTCCCATGACGTAATCGGTGAACGGACGATTTCCAGGGCCATCGACATTCATATCCTGCCCCCAAAGAAGAAACTCGAGGGCATGATAACCTGCCGCGATATTTTTCTCGCCGTCCTTCTCATTGAGAGCAATGAGCAGCGGTTGATCGATCGTCGGATAGGTCGTTGGATCATTGATGATGCCGGCCATGGGCTGGCCTTCGACATAATCAATGTAGGATTCATCGAGCGGCCAGGCATTGATTCGAGGTTCGGGGCCATTGGTCTCGTCAATGGGACCGCCATAAAAACGAAATGCCTCCGATTGGCCGTAGGAAATGCGCGCGTCACGCCAAGCTTTTTGGGCGCCCGCAAGCGACGTGTCCGACGGATTGGCCACCAATGCTTCGAGGCTCTTATCGAGCAACGTTGCATCGGCAAGAACGTCGCCATAAGTCGCCGCGACGATCTGCGCATAACCTTCGAGAACCTTCGGCGCGCTTTCCGACAACGGCGGAGGCCCAGACGTTTCGGTTGGACCACACCCTGCCAATATACCGATAGCAGCAAGAGCGCCCAAAGATTTCACGAACCCGAGGTTTCTTTTGGTAAAACTATTTTCCACGACGTAGTTCGACATGCCTAGGAAGTCCTGTTGAAGGTGAAAGTGATTTTCATCTTCTCAGGATGCAAAAGGCTTGTCAAGGATTTTTGCACGATCGGCGTATCATATTGAAATAGCTCGACTTTTGTAGGATGTCCGAAGAGGGCGTTCCGTCTGAACAGTACGCCAAGTCGCTTCTGCAGCAAGATGTTTTTCAGTCAGCCAACCCGCAACTTTTCGATGGACGGGCCGAACGTGCCGAGCAACCGCAAAACGAATTTACCCATGAGTGGAGTTGTCGTTCGAGCCGGCCCTTCGGTAATCGCTGCGGCAACCTTGTCGAAGCGGGAGGAGTCTTGTCCCAATCTGGGACCACGACGAATTTCGCCGCGTTCATATTGCAACAACATATCTCGCATTTGGGCCGCGCTTTGAATGAAAACAATGCGTCCGTCGCGGTGCAATGCCTCGACGATTTGGACTTGGTGATCATTGACGTGTTCGCCCAATGACCCGAGCCGGGGAACGACGAGCGGGCAATGCCCCTCGCGTAAAGCTGTCCATAACGTCCCAACCCCCGCATGACACATGACGACATCGGCGATCGCGATTTCCGCGTCGAATTCAGCACGCGACAATGTATCTTTGCATGATAAATTTCGCGGGCGAATCTGACTCGTTCCAACTTGACAAACGCCGGTCGCGGGCTCCGACAAGGCGGCCATTGCCTCGTCCGCGTATTGCAGGAGGCGATCGAATGGTGATCCGGCGGTGCCTACGGTAATGAGGATTCTCATCCGAAATGCACGCTCGCTTTCTCGCCGCGAGGGTAATATTTCGCGACGCCGTCCCATTGATAAAAGAATCGATGGGCGAGCGGGTAAATGAGCCGACCGGTTAGCGTTGCGTCGGATACGGCAGCTGCCGATTCGATGTACACGATGCGCGCTCGCGTAAATAGGCGCGCGAGCAAAGCAAAAGGAACCGCTGGCCCAGCGCCGGTCGATAACACGATATCGGGATCTTCTTGCCGGAGAATCTGCGCGGACTCGAAAAAGTTGTAAATCACCCGGATGTCCCGTTCGGCATGCACGATGCGATATACACGCGCAAACGGAAAGTCGGGCAACGAGATTTCGTCATTGAGCACGAGCACCACTTCGTGCTCGCGCAAAATGGGCGCGAGATGCATGACTTCCGTGAGATGACCACCGATCGAAGAGACGATGCAGATGCGTAGACGTCGAGCCATGGTTTGTCGTAGCGAATGACTTGGTACTGGAACGGAATGCCCGCGGCAGATTCTTTGGACCTGGGCGCGCTCAGTCGTGCGTATTGACGACAGCGGTCGACTGACCCCATTTGAAATTGTCGATCAAAACGACGGAATCGAGCCAGTTATCGGAGACGTCGAAGATCATGAACTCGACTTGAATGGTTTCTCCAGGAATGACCGGAGCTTCCGTGGTCAACCATTTCGTACCTCCACCAAAGTTCTGTTGCTCCATTCCGGTGCCCGCAAGCTCGGTGTACCCTGCCGGGCAGGTGTAACATCCCTTCGGCTTGCAAACATCGAAGAAACCATTGTTGACGGAAACGGGGTTCATGAGTTCGTCGAAGGAAATGTTCTTGTCGGCGGGAATGCCCGGGGCTGTCGTTTGGAGTAATGCCAGGAAGTAGTCGTTGTAGGTCTGGCACGAATACATCCAATATTCGTACGAGACGAACTTGAATTGATATGAAAACGACTTTGCATTCGTGGGAACGCGAATCCGGTAACGAATGTTGGTTGCATCATTTGCGCCGGTGCCCGACGGACAAGCGCTATTGCACCCATTTGATCCGGGAAGCACACCGCCATGCGCGGCGAGATAACTCGCCGGGGGGAATGACGTAAGGTTGTTGTTCGTATCGGGTTCGGCAGGACAATTCGGATCCCCGGTATCACGCATGTATCCCGTCGACAAACCCAGCATCGTCGCGCCTTCTCGCGGCACGATTCCTCCGGTTCCGTAATCGGTCAATACTGCGAGTTGCCGATTCAGGATGGTCACCATTTGCCCGAGCGTCGGGTTGGTTCCGTCTGGAAAGAGAATCCCCGCATACGTCAAACCCCATTTCCGTTGGGGTAGCGGCGGATTGAGGGTCGTCGTCTGACACAGCCCAATGGCCTGGGCGACATCGAGCGAACTGACCCCCGTGTATTTCGCTACGGTGCTACACGGCGGTGGTGGCATTGTTTCCGACGTGGCCGCATCGCAATCATCGTCGACGCCATTGCCCACGAATTCGTACGCCCCCGGATTGACGAGCGCCGGGGTATCGCACCCATCCAGCAAAGAATCGCAACAATCGCCGCTGCATCGAGGCCAACCATCGGCGTCCGCATCTTCGGAATCGTCGACCACACCATTACAATCTTCATCAATCATGTTTGCGCAGATCTCGGCCCGCGGCAAGACCTGGCCAACACACGCGCCCCACGAAGTGCCCGAGACATCGCAGGTCTGCGTGCCCCCAACGCACGGCCCAGTTCCCTCGGTGTTCGGCCCACCTTGATAACACGGCCGCGTCATTCCCGGCTCGCACAAACACGCTCCGTCCTGCAAAACGTTCCATTCGCAACCATTC
>DAOMZH010000160.1:0-15229 GCA_035437985.1 Polyangium sp. (in: bacteria)
GGCTCTGCCTCCTGGCTCGGACAAATCGAGTCCCACAAGGAGGATGTACGGGGCTGCTTTGTTGTTGATTTCGGACGTCGCGGGCCCCTTGCTCCGCGCCGAGCAGCGAGCGATTTCGGCATTATCAGATGTCGGGAGCGGAGCAGATGCAGCCATTGCCGGCGAATGTTTTGATCGCGTTGGGCGTCCGCAAGTCCCAGCGGGGACGAAATTGTTTGAATTATGAATTGGAAAGTCGCCGAGCCGTTGCGTTCGGCCGGTGGTGGGCGATTAAAACTGACCGCGAATCATCACGGAGCCTGGTCCGACGAATACGGAAGGCGGGGGAATTTCGAGCGCCGTCGCGGGTTTGGGCACTTTCTTGGCACCTTTTACGGCCATGACGATTCCGCCCGTCGTCATTCCTGCCCCCATCAAAAATACGACGGCACCTGGGGCAACACCAATGCCGGATCCGGACCCGACGGCCGCGAAAATCAAGCCGCCGAACGCCGTCATTCCACCTAGGCTCGCCAAGACGATACCGCCCGCCATGAGTCCGCGGCTCTTGCGCACCATGACGACGCCCGGTTGTCCGGGAACCATCGTTCCTCCTGACGCACCATTTTGCCCTACCGATGTTGCAGCTGGGATTCCCGTTGCATCGATGGTCACTTCGCCCGTCGATTTTTCCACGACGTCGACCTTCTTGTCGCGCAATACGGAGTTTCCCCGGCGGAGGGTGATTACGTGCGTTCCAGGATCAACAGGAAGCGGCACGCCCAGCATTGCCGAATCGAGTTGCAGTTCATCTCGAAAAACAGCCAGGCCTTCGGCGGGCCCAGTCACGTTGACGGTCAGCTTTGGAACTTTGGCATCCAATTCTTTTTGCCGCCGAACGGCCAAGTCCATGCGCGGTTTGTCATTCTCGCGTTTGGCTTGATCTCGGGCTTCGCCCCAATCGGCCCAAGCTTGTGCCAATTTGCCTTCTTTTTCGTGGCAATCGGCGATATTCAATTTCGTCCCGATTGCCGCATCGAGTTTGTAGCTAGCCTCCAGTTTCGGACATGCCTCGGCATATTTCTTTTGCTCCATCAGCGTTTTGCCGGATTGAAACAAGGCTTCTGCCGTTGCATCGTCGGCATGCGCGACGCCCCCAGGCACAACCATTACCGCGCCAAACAGCGCGGAAGCGAGGAGGGGCGACCAAAATCGTCGATTCGAATCATCTACGGCCGGACATGAGGTCATCATCGCTAGGCTTCTTTGTTTTGGTGGTTCCCGTGGGAATGGTTTTACCGGTGGATTTAGGGCCCGCGGTCGCGGGTATCGCCGCAGTCGTCGGGTTTGTCCGGGCCGAAGGCATTTCCGAAGCTGCTGGCGCAGGTTCGGTGGCCACATTGGCAACCGCGGGCTCTTCCTTGGGCTTTTGCATTGGGGACGGTAACGGTACGGGGGGCGAATCCGAAGAAACATTCACGGTTTGTCCTGCCCCATTCGTCCGCAATCCGAAAAAGGCGCCGACACCAATGAGTCCAATCACGACGACCGCGCCAGCCACCATCGCCACGAGCTTGCCGCTCGAATTGCTCCTCGTAGAACCGGTCTGTCCCAATGGAACAGCGGATGTTTCCGAAGCGAGCACCGTCGAGCCCATTCCAGCGGCCGGGTGAAAATTCGCTGCACTTCCCGCAGGCGTGACCGTGATTGGCGATGGGGGATTGGAAACCAGCGGCGCGCCGCTTTGCGCCGCAATGGGCGCCATCGGGGCACCGAACAAAGTTTGGGGTGACGAACCTTCGGCCTCGCGCACCTTTTGCAGAATCTCGGTCACTTCACCAACGAGCAGCGGGCCTTCGGTCACGCCAAGCGCGACTGCCAGTTGGGACACTGCTTCGCCTGCAGAACGAAAGCGTCGCGTATGATCACGCTCGCAACATTGCAAAAACCAAGCGTCGAATGCGGCGCCCAGCGTGCTGCCTTTGTGACTCGGCGGAGGAATCGGATCGACGACGATCTGCACGATGAGGTCCGACAAAGTTTCCGTTTGCCAGTAGTCGCCACCCATCAAGAGTCGCGCAGCAATGAGACCAAGCGCCCACACATCCGTATGAGGTCCAATCAAATGTGTTTGTGAGCGGGCTTGTTCCGGCGCCATGTAGAGCGGCGTTCCAAACACAGCTCCGGTCTTCGTCTTCGATTGATTCGGCACTCCAGCAGCAGCTGCACCCGTGAGTTTCGCGATCCCGAAGTCGAGCAGCTTCACACACGGCGTCCCGTCTTCGCGCACCGTGAGGAAGATGTTCTCGGGCTTCAGATCCCGATGCACGATGCCGATCGCATGGGCTTTGTCGAGCGCCCGCGCGGTTTGTCGGAGATAAACGACAACTTCTTTGGGCTGCAACTTTTTCCGTGCGTCGATTTCTCCGCCAAGGTCTCGTCCACGCAAATACTCCATCACCAAAAACGGCGCGCCGTTCAGCTCTGGTGCGACATCCGCGTCCGTCACTCGCACGATGTGATCGCTGTCGATACGCGCTGGCGCTCGCGCCTCCGTGCGAAATCGCTCGATCGTCGTCGGATCCATCGCTACCTGCGTGTGCAACACTTTGAGCGCCAAGCGTTCGTCCGTGTGCACGTGCTGCACGAGATAAACGGCGCCAACACCGCCTTCTCCCAGCTGTTTCACGATGCGATAACGACCGGCGATGATCATCCCCGGCTTGATCATGTCGGTGCTCATGACGACCTATGAGAAGAGGATCTGGGGTTTGTGGCGTAGGGCGCCGTAGGCGACCCAAAGCCCCAAATGTTCAACGAGCCTAGCACGATCCACATCTCGAACGTCTGTTCGGTAATTGCAGTTCGAGTCTTCGTCGTCGCTTGACGCTCGCCGTCACTTCTCCCAGCCTTCGCCGCGCATGATCCCGCGATACACCCCACAAGCTTTCGCCACGCTCTGGGCACCGCTCACGCGTTACCAAGTGTGGCTCGATGTCGAGCTCGCTGCGTGTGCCTCCATGGAGGAAGCAGGCAAAGTTCCTGCCGGTACTGCACGTGCGATCCGCGAGAAAAATCTGCAGCTCAAGCCCGAGCAAATCGACGCGATCGAACGTCTCGTCAAACACGATGTCATCGCATTTCTCACGCACGTCGAGGAGCTCGCGGGCCCCGATGCGCGGTGGCTCCATCTCGGCATGACTTCGAGCGATGTGCTCGATACCAGTCTCGCTGTTTTGCTCGTGAAAAGCGCGGATCTGTTACTGGTGCGTCTTGACGAACTCATCGCGGCGTTGGCGAAACGGGCGCACGAACATCGCCTCACGCCGATGATTGGACGCAGTCACGGCATGCACGCCGAGCCGATTACGTTTGGTTTGGCGCTGGCGGGGCATCTTGCGGAGATGAAGCGTGGCCGTATGCGTTTGCGTACGGCGCGCGAAGAGATCGCGGTCGGCAAGATTGCAGGAGCGGTGGGCACGTACGCGCACTTGACGCCGGAGATCGAAGCGCGGGCGCTAGCATCACTGGGGCTTCGTCCGGAAACCGTTTCAACTCAAATTGTTTCACGGGACAGACACGCGGTGTTTTTTTCGGCGCTGGCGGTCGTCGCGGCGGGGATCGAGCGTTTCGCGACGAACGTTCGTCATTGGCAACGGACGGAAGTGGCCGAGGCGGAAGAGAATTTTACTTCGGGTCAAAAAGGTTCGAGCGCGATGCCGCACAAGCGTAATCCCATATTGAGTGAAAATCTTTGTGGTTTGGCGCGGATGGTGCGATCGGTGGTCATTCCCGCGCTCGAAGATGTGGCGTTATGGCATGAGCGGGACATTTCGCATTCTTCGGTGGAGCGAATGATTGCGCCGGATGCGACGACGACGCTTGGATTCATGCTCGAGCGTACGACGTCTCTGGTGAATGGGCTTGTGGTGCGCGAAGAAGCATTACAGAAAAACCTCGAGCATTTGGGTGGGCTGTGTTTTAGCGAGGGGGTGTTATTGGCCCTGGTCGAAACGGGTTTGCCGCGACAAGAGGCGTATGTGCTCGTGCAACGTAATGCGATGAAGGCCTTGAATGGCGAAAAGTCATTTCGGGATTTGCTAGCCATGGATCCCGATGTCAAAAAGCGGCTCGAAACGGCGAAAATCGATGAATGTTTCGATTTGAAGCATACGCTCGCGTTTGTGGAAGCGATTGTGGAGAGAGCGATTGCGGCGGATTGAACCGACGCAGAGGTGCAGCAATCAAGCAGATTCATTTACAGCGCGAAGGGTGGCCTCGAGCAATTGCCGTGAGACATGAATTCCGGCGCGAACGAGCGCATCCAAACTCGTTCGCACATCGGGAATGTGTCCACGCTTCTTTGCAAGCACGAGCAAACCAAGTGTGCCTTTGACGTCGAGTCCAAGTCGAAGGGCCAAGCGTCGACCTCGATCATCATCCATGAGCAACAAGCCACAGTCTTGTTTTGCGAGGGCAATGGCTGCGGCTTCACCGGCATCAACGAGAAGTGCATATCCGGCAACGAGATTGACCGGCACATCGATGACTTCGACCCATTCTGCATTGCGAATTTCAGTGGCTCCGGGACGCCCCTCGGCCGCGCCTTGCGTCACCTCGCGCATGACCGCATCAGGAATACGTACCTTGAAAAATAATTGTGGAATTAGGTGAAGTTGCCCAATACGGGCGAGAGAAATGAGTGGGCCGCTGTCTGCAATGATTGGGCGCTCAGACATCGGCAAACTCGCCAGCTAGTTGGTCTGTATCGAAGTTAATGACTGCGACACCCATGCGTCCCAACTCATCCATGAATGCGACTTTTCCCAGCCCGGCAATATCCGCAGCTTGTCCAATGGATACTCGTTTGAGTTCAAAAAGTTTTGTAGCGAGGAGGAGCCGAAGCTCGCGCTCCATCTCGTTGACCGAACGTCCCGACGCAAGTAACAAGTCTTCAAAATGCGGCACAGGTAGCAAATGCATCGTGTGTATCCTCCCTCGATCTCAGCTATTGTAACACAACCGAGATGCCATTTCACGCCGATTCAAGCAAATCCCTCATAATACCCATCCCACCGCCGAATCTCGTCCAAAAGCGGTTTTCCAACCGGCGTCGGTCGCCCATGTTCCAACACCACCTGCGCCCCCTCCGCATTGATTTGTCGTATTTTCGCAAATCGCCCCAAAAATGCCGAATTCTGCGCCAAAGGATGTCCTGATTCGACCATTTTTTCATAAAGTCGCGCGACCGGCAAAAATGCATGCACCGCCAAGAGCACCCCATGCAAGGGTCGCGGATCCGGACGCACGGGCGACGTGTAAAGCGGCGAAAACGCATTTTCGAGCACCCCGTCGAGCTCGAACAACGCATTGATCTTGTTGTGCGAAAATTCGTGAATCAAGGCCTCCGTCATCGTCATCAGACTCGGATGCAAACTCATGTAAATCGTCCCAATCGCCTCTTGATACGACGCCGATAAATGCTTCTGCTCGTCGAATCCCACGGGCACGATTTGCTGCACGAACAAATCCATCTCGGTCCGCAAATCTGGGAGCATCGCTGCGATCAGCTGAAGTCCGTCCTGTAAAACGTTCGTCCATTCTGCAGCGGTCTTGCCACCCAGATCAATCGCATTGCCCTGTTTGTCTGGGTGCGCATCGAACATGGCCAATGGATTGTTGTCCGCGAGGGCCAAAACAATGTTTTTATCGACGAGATGATAGGGTTTTTCCACAATGACCCCACCCACCGATTCCGAATACCCCGCAGGTTTGTCGTCATAGGTATCGAGGTCCAGTTCGACTTGACCTGATTCCAATTCTACGACCACTTTGCCCGGTTTGTAGAGGAGCGCTTGCGCCTCGTTCGGGAGGGTGATGCTGATGCGCCCCGCTAAGGAGAGAATGCGTTTTGGAGGGCATTTTTGGCGAATCGGCCCCTCGAGCGCCCCAACGCGCGCCAGTTCGAAATATACGAGCGCCAAAAGTTCACGCAATAGCGCTTCCGAAGGTTGGTGTCGCAAGCAGCGCACGAGCGTGCCAATGGGGGTGCGCGCGAGGAAACTCGGTAATGCTCCACGTTGCTTTGTATTCAGCTCCTGGCGTAAAACTTGAAATTGGTGCAGGTCGTGCAGCAATGCGGGCGAAGCGGGGAAACTTCGCCCAATGGTCGGCAAGTCGCGGAGCAATTGGGCAAGCGCGCCCGTCAAGACGGTCCGCGCGGTCGTGGAACCAGGCTCGGGAATGGTCAGGTCGTGGGGATTCAGGGCAGGACGAACGGGGGGCACGTCAAACCCTGCTCGACGTCATTCGGAGGGAAGGGCAGCGACGGGCGAACGATGCCGCTCGGTCGACATTTCGGTCATGAAAATGGGCGGGCAATGCAAGGCCATGATGTTTGGATTCGGCGGCGCGGTTTGTTTGGCCATCCGCAAGGCTTCGTCCATCGTGCGGGCCGTTTCCCAGCCCAAAAGCTGCGGAATGTATTCGTTGTCCGCGCCGACGACGATCATGCGGCCCAAATGCTGGCGCCCTGCTTCGCCCCAATACCACATGAAAAACGGATGCGTCGGGTGGTACGAATTCCCATAACGATACATTTCGATGTACGCCGGGTTTTTCGCGAACTTGGGCTCCCATTCTTTGTGCAGCTCCATTGCGTCGCGCGTATGCGGAAGCAAGCGATGCACGAATTCGATGTAGGGTGCGTGATGGTCATTGTCGAATAGATCGGTGCACGGATGCAAAATGATCATCGTGCCGCCTTTTTTGACCATGGGAGCGCCCTTGTACAAATTGAACAAGTAGCCATTGGCCATGACCTGCACGAGCAGCGGATTCAGGAACGAATTGACGTTGTACGGGCTGATGTACGGAATGCCCGTAATCAAAATGTCCGCTTGCCCAACGACCGGCACCAAGTATTGCTCGTAACTGCGGCGCAACGTGTGCGCATGCACCGCTTCGGTTTCTCCGGCAAATACACCCGTCACGCCAAACGGCGACGGAACGCGCTGGAAAATCGCTTGTCGGGCCGGTTGCGGCACTTTGTCGAGCGTAAATCGCAAAGCCCGGAGCGCGTTTTTCTCGGTACGCGTCAAGTCGTCTTCGTTTTTCGCCAGAAACTCGAGCGGCGTATCGAACATGCGATTGTTCACCGTCGTCTCGATCGTGAACACATTGAGCATTTTATTGGCCAGGCGGCCCATGCGTACGACACTCGTATTCAGCTCCGACGAACTCGGATCCATGTACGAATGGCAATTTCGCATCACCTTCGGATTGTGGTGCGCCCGCAAGCTTCGATAACCGCATAACCCGACGGCCACCGACTTGTGGCCTCCGTCCATCGGCACGAGATTCAGGTTCACGTAAATAATGAGGTCGCTATCGACCGCGCGTTTGTTCAATTCGACTTCTTCGCCAAACTCGGTCGTCCCGAGATATTTCATGTTGGCGAGGTTTTCCGCGTCGTGGTTGTAGAGTTTCTTCGGCCAATAGGCATTGAAGATTTTGTCCCCGACGATGTGCCGCACTTCCCAATCTTTCATGCGGCGATGCACGCTCGTGGCAATGATGATTTCGACATCGTCGACGGCGTAATCGGCCAGCAAATCGAGGACGACCGTGAGGACCCGTTCGCGAATGTCGGGACGCTTCATGGGCGGCAAAGGCAATGAAATGTCGTCGACAGCAATCGTGACTTTCATTCCCGGCCGGAGCTTGGCGTAAAGCGGCTCGGAATTGTACGGATGATTGATTGCGTAACGAATGGCCGCGTCGACGTCATTGAGCGGTTTTAGCGGCGGCTTGGGATAAATGACGCGCGTGCCTGTCGGCAAATCGACCTCGACGAGCTTATCGCCCGAAAAGAGGACGCGGGGTGCACTGCGGCTGTCGATCGTGACGACACTGGGATGACTCATGGGATTCTCGTATTCGGCGTCCAGGTACGACGGGCTTTAGGCGACGTTGATGACGGGCCAGTGATATGCACTGGCAAGAAGCTGCAGCTTGCGGTCGGGATTCACCGCCGCAGGATGACCCACGATGCTGAGCATCGGGACATCGGAATAACTGTCGGAATACGCAAAACACTCGTCCAGATCATGACCGTGACTGCGCGCATGCTCGCGGATGAGACGCGCTTTCTCGGGACCTGCAACCACCGGCCGCAAGAGTTTGCCCGTGGCGAAACGATCTTTGATCTCGAGCCGATTCGCAATCACGCCCGTAGCTCCAAGATGCTTGGCCAGAAGCTGCATCAAAAAGTCGAGCGCACCAGACACGAGTACGACGTCGTGACCTTTGTCGAGGCTCGTCTGCACCAGGTCTCGCGCACCGGGGAAAATGTTTGGTTTGATGACCCGATCAAAGGTTTCATCTGCCAAACCGACGAGTCGATCCTCACTCATCCCGCCGTACGACGTAAAAAGAAGCTCGTTGAAGATCCGCCGATCCCGCGTTTCGGCCCATGCCAACCAAGGAGCTTTGACGACTGCTGCACCGAGTTTCGCCATGCTGTGAAGCGGCGTGTTCTGGTGCAGGACGTAATAAAGCGTGGGGTGGACGAGATTTGTGCGGATCAGCGTGCCGTCCACATCGAAGTAGCTCGCTGCCATTTCCGTCCCGGAATCCCCTTTCAAAGACGATTCGTCAAGCACAAGTTGACGCGAAATGAGATTCGCGCAGCACGATTGCGCTGCATGCGTCGATCAAGCCCGCGAGGAAGATTCAGACAAGGAAAGCGTTGACAATCGCGCCCTCTTCGCGGGGGGCTCGATTCCGGGCGATCCGCCACTGTTTGCCCCACGAGAACACCCTTGTCCACACGGACGAACACGAGATGATGTTTTCTTTTGTGGAGGTTGGTGTAGCGTCGAAGTGTTCTGTTGGAGGCTTTTCCGATGCGTTGCCCCCGAATCCTCAGCCCGACGCTCCTTGCTCTTTTTGCGGCGACTACGACGGCTCATGCTGTCGAACGCCCACACTACGATGCGGCCTACGATGAAGCCGCGACAAACATCGGCCCTCGCGCTCTGCGCGCCCCAGGACGGGTGGTTTCGAGTTCCAAACTTGCTCGAACTCCCGCATCTGCCGCGCCGATTCCGGTCGTTTCGCGAGATGTTCGTCGTGACGTACCAACGCTAGCATGGGCCGGACGAACGCACGTTGCGGCTCCTCCAAACATCACGGATCCGCGTGACGTTGCGCGTTTCCATTTGGACAAACTCGCGTCGCAGTACGATTTGTCTTCGGCGGCTGTCGCTTCAGCGGTCGTGAAAAACGTTCACGATACGGGTCGCGGAGCGATCATCGTATCTCTGGGGCAAGAAGTTGATGGTGTGGAGATCTTTCGCCAGCGAATGAATCTGCTCCTCGCGCGCAATCTCGATTTGGTTGCTGTGGGCGGGGCATTGCATCGAGCAGCGACGGTTCGAACGAGGGCGGGGGCGAGTCGTTGGCTCGTGACGCCGAGCGATGCTTTGGCGCAGGCAGTTGGCGATCTTTATGAAATGCCCGTGGCTGCGACGAATCTCGTGGAAAAGGGCAAAACGTCGGGAGATTATGTGCGATTCGACCTTGCGCCCGCATTGCCGACGCAGGTGGCGCATTATCGTTTCGATCGTCCAGCGCGCATCAAGCCTGTGTTTTACCCAATGCCCGAAGCGCTCGTACCGGCATATTACGTCGAGGTATTTGCGGGCAAACTCAATGTGCGGGCGACGGACACGTATGCCTACGTGATTGCGGCGGATGATGGGCGTGTCCTGTATCGAGCGAATTTGACGGCGCACGTTGCGTACAATTATCGGGTTTGGGCGGAAGCTACGGGTAATCACCGGCCTCTTGACGGACCCATTCAAGATTTCACGCCGCATCCAACGGGCAAACCCGATGGCACCTATCCAGCGTTCATTCCTCCGGTCCTTGTTTCGATGGAGGGATTTAATACGTCGCCTTCGGGCACCTCTGATCCATGGCTTGCTGTCGATGCGACGGAGACCAGCGGCAACAATGTCGATGCGTATTCGGATGATCAAGATCCCGATGGTTATTCGACATTTGATTTGCGCGCATTGCCGACGAGCTCCGATACATTCGATCGTATTTACGACACCTCCAAAGATCCGCTCGACAGCGCCGAGCAAACCATGGCTGCAGTGACCCAACTGTTTTACATGGTCAATTGGATGCATGATTCGTGGTACGACTCTGGATTCGACGAAGCCGCGGGAAATGCGCAAGTCGATAATTACGGCCGCGGCGGCATGGGCAATGATCCCCTTTTGGCCGAAGCTCAAGATGGCGCACTTCTCGGCTATAGCGACAATGCCAACATGTCGACGCCGGCCGACGGCGAATCCCCGAAAATGCAAATGTACTTATGGAGCGGCTCGCCGAGCGGCTCTGTCCACATTACCGAAAGTGGGGCCGTGTATGCACCAGGATTTGCCGATTTCGGTCCGGCGGATTTCGATATCACCGGCGATGTCGTGCTCGCTGCTGATGCAACGGCTCCGGTGAACGACATTTGTTCCGCCGTGGTTAATGACATTGCGGGCAAAATTGCCCTCATCGATCGAGGCAATTGCACTTTTGAATCCAAAGTCATTGCGGCGCAAAATGCAGGAGCCCTTGCAGTCATCATTGCCAACCATACGGCAGGGGCCCCGGCGCCCAACATGCCGCGCGGGAATCTCATGTCGTCGGTAACGATTCCAGTTTTGTCCGTGACATTCGAGGACGGAAAAGCCATCAAGGACGCCTTGACTGCAACAGTAACCGCGAACCTCAGCCGAAAAACCAGTGTTCGTCCAGATGGAACGATTGACAACAACATCGTCGCGCACGAGTGGGGCCATTATCTGCACAATCGGCTCGTGTATTGCGCGACGAACCAATGCGGTGGCGAAGGCGAAGGGTGGGGCGATTTCGTTGCCTTGAACCTGCTCGTGCGGCCAAGTGACAACCTAGATGGCACGTTTGCCAGCAGCATTTACGCTCCGGCAGCATTCGACAACGCCGCGTATTTCGGTATTCGTCGTTATCCGTATACCGTGAACATGCAGAAAAACCCGCTCACGTTCAAGCACATCACCGACGGTGTCGATCTGCCGCCGAACATTCCGACTCAGACTCTTGCGGCGAGCAATTCGGAAGTGCACAACACTGGGGAAGTATGGGCGAGCATGTTGTTCGAGGGGTATGTGCAAATGCTGAAAGAAAGCAAAGCGCCGAATCCTCGATATACGTTTGTTGAGGCGCAACGGCGAATGCAGGATTATGTGGTTGCCGGGATGAAGCTGGCCCCGGTCAATCCGACATTTACCGAGCAGCGCGACGGGATTTTGGCTGCGGCCCTTGCCGCCGATGAAAAAGACGCCCTTCTTTTGGCCCAGGGATTTGCCAAACGTGGTGCAGGTTCATGCGCGGAATCGCCGGATCGTGAATCCGAGGACAATAGCGGAGTCGTCGAAAGTTTCGAAGTCACGCCGGCCATTGCCATTCTCTCGATCCAACTCGAGACGCTGGCCAGCAAATGTGACGAGGACAAGATTCTCGATGCCCACGAGACCGGTACGTTGACCGTCGAAATGGCCAATACCGGTATTCTGGCGTTGCAAAAGGCCGAGGTTTCGGTCGAGTCGGCATTTCCAGGGCTGCGATTCCTCAACGGATCGACCGTCTCGCTCGAGAACGTCGCGCCACTCGAGAAAGTCACCCGAACGTTCGATTTCGTGATTGGCGGACCCAATGAGCCGACGGTCGTGCCTTTCGACGTCAAAATCAAGAGCGAAGAGACCTGTAACCCCGAAGTCTCCAAGGCCGCATCTTTCCGGGTCAATTACGATAACATCGTTTCCGCGTCGGCGACAGATTCGTTCGACAGCGATATCGAAGTTTGGACGAGACGGGGCACCAATGCCGCATATGTCTGGTCGCGGGTCAGTGATGAAGCATTAAACTACGTTTGGCATGGCAATGACCTTGCGGGCAGCACGGACACGCGAATCGAATCGCTTCCGGTAAAGGTGAGCGATACCGAAGATTTGGTGATTACCTTCAAACATCGGCACAGCTTCGAGGCGAGCCCCGAAATGGCGGGTGGTCCGGATGTGTATTGGGACGGTGGCGTGATCGAAATCTCGGGAATCAATGGGAATGCGTGGCAAGATATCGCGGATCTCGTCGATCCCGGTTATGGCGGAACGTTGTACGATCAGGATGTGAATACATTGGCCAACAGAAAAGCCTTCGTGAGTACCAATCCCTCGTGGCCCGAAATGGATACCGTCACATTGTCCCTCGGCAAAGCCTTGGCTGGCCGGCAGGTCCAAATCCGTTTTCGCATTGGATCGGATGCGTTCGTCGGCGACTATGGGTGGGATATCGACGACGTGAGCTTCAGCGGAATCGAGGGCACACCCTTTCCTGCGCCAGGTCCGAGTCGAAAACTATGTAATGAAGCGCCGGTGGCGAATGCGGGTCCAGACGTGCAAGTCGCTTATTTTACAGACGTTTTCCTCGACGCTTCCAAGAGCTCCGATCCCGACGGTGATCCACTTACGTTCAAGTGGACGCAGTTGACGGGCCCCGTGCTCGACGTCGAAGACTCGACGACCCAAACGCCAAGATTCGTTGCGCCTGCGGTGTCTACGCCGCAGACGTTTACCTTTCAGCTTGCGGTATCCGATGGCATAGTGACGTCGATGGATACTGTCGACGTCGTCGTCGGAGCAGCTCCGTACGTCGCCGGCGGTGGCGCATGCAGTATGGTTACATCCGGAAAAACAGAGCAATTGCCGCTAGCTGCTGGCGCATTTATTGGTCTCGTGGCTCTGGTTCGCCGAAATCGACGGGCGGCTCGACACAATCGCCGGTCGTGAATTCGTTCGTCGCCATTCCCTGCGGCAAACCAGGTCCTGCAACTTTCTCGCCTCGCGCTTCTTTGTCAGCGCAATTCTGATTCAGCTCGAGCAAAAAAACCAGTGGGTCCTTGCGTGCGGGCATCTCGTACGCAGCACGCACGGCCTTGTCGAGCGCCGCGTGAGCATCTCGCAATGGGTGATTCCCTGGGTTTTCCAGGGATGTATACATTGCTCGCAAGTTCAATTGATGTTCTTGGGCAATCTCTCTTCGCAGCGCGCGCAACGCCACGGCACATTTCGCGACCGCCAAACAATGCTTCTTCGTGGGCTTTTGAGGCCAAGCAAAACTATCGAAAACGGTCTCCGACGTATAACGAAATCGAGCTGTGAGGGTCGAGCAACGCGCGGTGAACCAGGCCCAGTGAAGCGCAGATTGCAGAATGCCAAAAGAATAATCGTCGGTCAGTGGAAAAACGGTCAGGGCATCACTCGGATGAATCGCCGAGGATACGAATTCGAAGATGGGGCGCTTCGTGACGCGGGAACAAGCAATGTAGCGTTTTAGCGACTTTAGTTTCGTCATCAATTCACCGCGTGGATAACTCAGCAGCCACCAACGTTTCAAGAAATTCTCGTGATGGCGATTGCCACTTTCAGCAAGGTTTTCATTGCGCAGTTTTTCATTGCGTGCGGCGGATTCTCGATGAGGCAAAACGCTATTTTTGATTCGTTGAAACGGCAGTGCGTAGGCCCGAGCTTCGAGCTGTTCGCGCGGGGAAAAATCAATGACCCAGCGAGAGGGCGTTCCCTGAAGATTGGACAGCAAGTCGTCGCCGATGAGATACGGGAAAATGACGTCACTGTTTTTCTTGGATGCATGCACCATCGAGCTTGCTTCGGCATGCGTCAAGAGAAAGCTTTCGTGGCCGTGGGTTTGTCCCTGAAAACAACCGGCGGATTCCGTATTGGCGCGTAAGGTGTTGGCGGACGTGACATCCGCATTCGGGGACAACGACGTAGGAATGGTTGCCAAGCGCCTTTCGTGCCACGGGCTATCTATTTGATCGCCCTCTTGCCACGATAATTTTTTCAGACCTGCTGCCGGCCCCTTGATCCAATTCACAACGGAAACATGCACGATGGCTTCGCCCGGCCAAACCATTGTCGAAACGGCTTCGGTGATGGTTCCGCCATTTTTGACGATATAGTCGAGCCCGCCTTCGCGCGAATAGTTTTGTCTAATCGTATTGGTTCCAACGAGACCGGCGCATGCGCCGGTCTCTAGCTCGTCGTGAGCTCGGCGAAACCAATACACGCAATAATCGGCGCGCCCCGGGACATCGGGATATTTTTGGTGCAGCCGCTGCACGTATTCGGGCCCGAATTCTTGTTGCATGCGGTTCTTGGATTGAAACGGAGGATTGCCAATGATGAGATCGGCCCTGGGCCAAGCGGAAAAGAGGGCGTCGTGGCAATGAATCTCGCTGGCGATCGTGAAACCTCGCAATGGATCACGCGACGCGATGATTTGCTCGACATAAAGGGTGAGGCGGGTCAATTCGACGGCGAGTTGATCCTTGTCGATACCGAGCAAATGCAGTTTTCGTGGTCGTTCGGCAAATGAACAAACGGGCATTCCGGTCCAGGAAAAACGCGTTGTTACCGTGGAAAAAAGCTCGTTTTCCAATTGTTGAATGGCGCGATACGCCGCGGCCAAAAAATTTCCAGTGCCGCAAGCGGGGTCCAAAATGCGCAGATTCGTAAGCTCGTCGTAAACGCCAAATAGCTCGGCAAGTTTCGTCGCGGCGTGAATGCGGGCGCGCCAGGGCTCGATTAAAATCGGACGCAAAACGTGTTCGAAGATGGCTTCACGCGGCGTGTAATGCGCTCCATGCTCGTGTCGTCCCCGCGTCGACATCGTCACTTGGAAAATGGCCCCGAAAATGCCCGGATCCACAGCCGACCAGCTGCCTCGCGCCAATTCTCGTATTGCGGCCCATTCGTTCTTTTCGAGAGCAATTTCGGTCGATCCTGTCAAAATTGGCAGCGAAAAATCGACGCGTTCGAAAATCTTCCGCCACGAATCAGGATCGACACGCCGAGTGCTCGTGCCGCCAAATATCGCCCGAAATGGTTTGTGAGGTAAGATGCGCGCATCTTCTAAAAATAGAAGCAGCGCGCATTGCAAGACAAATCGTTGGGCTTCGACGTGAGGCACCCCGCTACCCACCAAGGTTCGAAAGACGGCTTCGAGCCTCGACACCACGAATTGATCGAACGACGCTGGTTCCTCAGCGCGCTTCGGCATGGTTTGTCCGAACCAGACCACGCAACACGACCGCCGTCACGAGCGCCGCAAGGAGCGCAAGTCGCAACGG
>DAOMZH010000161.1:0-15171 GCA_035437985.1 Polyangium sp. (in: bacteria)
CACGCGCGTCGCCGCCCTGACGAGTTTGTCGCGGTCGCTAAGTTTGGCATGTACGAACGGAGCCGTCGATGTTGATCGGGGGTTGCTCGAACGCTTGGCGACTCGGGCTTTGGCATTGCGTCGAGGGCTGGGGGACCTCGAACAGCAGGAAAAACGATTGCGTCAAGAAAGTGCCCAAAAGCCGAATGATGCGCGACTTCGCGCCGAACTGGCATCGGTACAGCAAAACGAGCGCCGGACATTGGATACGGCGAGCCGCGAAGTCGCGGGCAAACTCAATGATGCCGTCCGAAGTATTGGGGCGCTACGCACGTCACTCTGTTCCGAGCTTTGCGCGCGAGGGGAATCGTCGACGAAACCGGTAGATTTGTGCGCATTTTCGTCGCCAGCGTTGGCCAATGCTGCAGTCATTTCGGATGAAAGTTCCGTGCGTGCCCTCGCGGCGTACATCAAGCATCGATTCGACGCATTGCAAGTCACGCTTTCCTCCAAGCAATCGTTGTCGCTCACGGAAATGGCTTCGGCGGAACCGGGGATTTCGCCAATCTTCAGCGTCGCCGAAGCTTCGTCACGCGTCTTCGACGAACAACACACGGGCCTCGATGTCGCCGCCTTTACATTGGGGGCGCTCGATATCGGAATCAAAGCTGTAGCGAGTTTGATCATCGACCGCGCCAAACGAGAATCCATCGTATGGTTGACGAGGCGCCTTCATGAAGACGTATGTGGCGTGAAAGAATCCCAGAGTGATGGGGTGCATGAAATACGAACGTATTGGTTTCCGACGACGTGCGCCTTGACGGGCGGATCCGTTGGATTCATGCAATATGGCGATGCGGATTTGATGCGCACCTTGCGCGGGGCCATTGCTGCCGATGTTTCCGTTTGGCACACGCAGGCCGTCGGTCTGGGAGTTGGGGCGACGTTATGGGCCGACGGGCATATCGACGGGAGCCTTTTGTCCTGCAAGCCAAACGAGGACGAAGAATCCGGTTGCACGGGACCTGCAGCGGACAAGGTGACGTGCGCGCGAAATCAGACGCGCCAGGCAACGTGTCGCGCGGCGCACGAGATGCGTTTGTCCGCGGCGAAATTGACCCGCAGCCTCACCTCGGGAGCCAATGCTTCCCTTGCTTTGTACAATTTTTCCGGCGATGTTGCGCGCATCAATGTCAATGCTTCAATTAGCGCCGACGCGCGACGATTTTTTAGTGAAAGACTCGAACTTCTCGCTTGTGCGGCTTCGATTCCGTACGTGTTCCAGGAATATGGCGATTTGGTGCGTCAAACCAAACCTGGCAAGGCTGAAGAGACAAAAGCCCTGTTGCTTGCGGCATTGACCAATTCACCGGCTTGCTTTTCGATGCTCGGTCGCGGGTTTGCTCGCCATGTTTGCGGTGGATTCGCTGAATCGACGGCAGGTGGGGTGGATTCGGTTTGTCCGCCGGTGGATCCAGCCAAACCGCTCGACGCTCGATTGCAGCCGATGCTCGCCTCGCAAGCGTTGGGCGGAGTCGAAAAACTCTCCACGATATTGCGCTGGTCGCATCTCGTGGACTTTCCAGCGGACGATTTGTCGACGCGGTGGTTTGCCGTCGTCGATGCATTTCGAGCGTATCGGCTGGCAGCTGAAGAAATGGCCAAAGTGTTGCCGACAGTGGGCATTTCGGCGGCGCCCGTCGACTTGTCCGGTCTTGGCCAAGCGACGAAATTGGGCGACGTATTTCATGCCGCGGATGTCCATACCGAGAACACGGCGCGTTTGGCGGAGCGATTGCCCAAATTGCGTGTTGCCCGGGCAAGCCTCGTTTTGGCGCGAGCATCGCTGGAATTGGCGTTGGCCTTCTTGGCGACGACCGAGCGCGTGCTCGAAACACAATTTGCTTCGGGAGCCACCGCGGGTCTTTTCGGTGGATGGTACGAGCGAGACAAACCAACGGTGCCGCCGCAGCCTGAATATCTGTTGCAATTGATGTTTCCTGGTTTGGAGTCGAGCACCAAGACATCGTTACCGACTTTGCGGAAAGTGTTTGTCGAGACAACCGAAGATGTCCGACGATTGACCGAATCGATTGAAACCATCGAAGCGGTATTTGCTGACGATTGGGGACGTGTCGTTGCGCGCGTCATTGCGGCAATGCGGGCGGATGTAGCGCGGTCGTGCGTGTCGACGCAATGCCAGCAGGCATGTGCGCGCGGGGAGGGACCTTGTGCGGTGGTCGCGACGCTGGCTCGGTACAGCGGTCTATTTGCGGCCCTGGCCTTTGAGACGGACGCGGATCGAGTGGCCGCGGCGATTGATGCCGCCGCATCGCCGGGCGGAGGATATCGGCGCAAGAATGTTCCCGGGGCGACGACGATTTCGCTCGGATCCTTAGCGGGATTGTCCGGAGGAACGGAATTACGTTTTGGTTCGTATGCCGGGCGATATGAAACGGGCAAGGTCCCGTATTTGGCAGCGCCGACGCTGACCTTGCCTTTGGGAATCGATTTTGCGCGTGGGTTTGGCACGCACAACCTGGGTGTGCTCGTTTCGGCCATTGATCCCGCCGCCTATTTGCAATACGATGCAGCAGCCGGGGCGACGCTTCCTGGCGCGCAACTGGTCACTGCATTGGCTCCAGGCGCATGGCTCCACGCGAGCATTCTCGACAGTCCGTTTACGCTTGGAGTTTATGGGGTTTTTCGCCCAGGCTTGCGTGCGGACGCCTCGGCATTCAGCACTCCTGGCGCGCATGCGTTTCAATTTGGAGTTTCCGCGGCCGTCGACGTGACGCTGTTTGATTTGTTTTCGAGTTCGGTGTCGGTTCGTTGACGAAGTCCCCAAGGTGGTGATGCAGTCCTCAATTTCACGCTGTGGCCGCATTGCCAGTAAATTTGACACACAACGGCGCATTTTGAATCAGGCACGTCGGATATTGCGGCATTTTGCGCGGCACGAACCTTGCCAATTCGTCCCTCATGCACAAGGACAACTCGAAACGATTCGCAACAATCTTGGTTATGGCGCTCGGCACGATGCTGGGTTGGGGATGCACTGCCGAAGTTGACGACGGTGGGGATGACGCCGCTCAGCAACCGCAGCCCGAAGCATGTTGGGCGGACTTTGGTCCGGATGCTCCTGGGGAATGCATGATCGGCGACGAGCGGGAATGTTTCGATTACGACCCCAACTTGCCCACGATGTATTGCCGCGAAAAGTGTGTCAATGTCGATGGAAAAGCCGTGTGGGGCCTCAAAACCAACGACTTTCAATGTCCGTTTTACGAATCGTCGTACCACATTGGCACATCGAACGAATGCTTGTGCAATACGCCGCTCGTGCTTTCTTTCGACAATGGTCACGTGACGTTCACTTCCGAAGCTGGCGCAGCCTTCGATTTGACGCGTGCCGGAATGTGCCATAGCGGGGATTGGCCCACGGCTGTAACGCCTTGGCTCGCCTTCGACCGAGATGGTGACGGCGTGATTGGTGACGGCGGCGAGCTTTTTGGCTCCGCCACCAAACTCGACAATGGTTCGTTTGCGAAAAACGGATTCGAGGCGTTGCGGGACCTCGATACGAACCATGATGGGGTATTCGATGTCCGCGACCCGGCGTTCACGAAGATCGTCGTTTGGTCAGATAAAAACTTGGATCGCCAAAGTGAAAAGCGCGAGCTGACCTCGCTTGTGGATCACGGAATCACGGCCATTGATTTGCACGACGCTCGTGAATTGCATTGCGATGCTCGCGGCAATTGCGAAGGCGAGCGCAGTCGTTTCACGTTTATGGACGATTCGGGTCGAACGCGTCAGGGCACCGTCATTGACGTGTATTTGCCGATCCGTTGAATCGTGACGTTCGGATCTGGCAATATGCAACAGGTCCTTGTCCCATAAAAATTCTGAAGCGCTGTATCAAACCATTGTGCTCGTGTGCGCGCTCGGATATGCTCGCACGTGATGACACGTTGGCTTGGGGTAATGCTGGCCTCGGGGGTTCTCCTCCTAGCGCTCATCATCGGCGTCTGGATCGAATGGAAGAAGAGGGGGCGGCAAGAAGCGGCCACGGCATTCTCGGCTCTTGCGGTTTGTCTCGTCGGAGGGCCTGAGCCAGTTGCTGCGGAGGATGCGTCGCGAAAAGCGTTTCTGTTGCATCACGGAAAGGACGATCCCACGCTGGCCGCATGCATTCCATATCGCGACGCGCTGGTGAAGTCCCGGTACGTCCGCCACGAATTCGGGCGACTTGCGGTTTTCGCTGAAGTCCTGAATCTTGGACCATTCACTGAAAAGCCACGTTGGGACCTCGAAGAACTTTGGAAGTCGGCGCAAGGTTTGCCCTGGCAACCTCCGGCAACCATAGGTGGTGTTCCCATTGCCAAAACGCCGGTCGTCCTCATTGAAGCGGCGGTTTTGGATGCTTGTGAAAGTCACTTTGCGGCGCACTCCGCAAAAGTCGATACTCAGCACGATCCATATCCACCCGAACGCGTTCTTGTCGCGAAAGACGGGGATTTCGACGTTTATATCGAGGATACTCCGGAGAAGCCATTGGCGCGAGTGACCCGTGTGCGTCGAGAAAAACACTCCGAGCCGGGTTATCTGGTTCTCAGCACCGACAAGAAGTACAAGACCACGAAGCTCGACGGCATGGCATTTTGGAGTCAGGATTCACGACTGCATGCGACACGATTGCGCGACCAAGTCGATACCATCCTCCATGAATCGGCAGATACGGACCACAGAATACGGAGTTGTCGGGCAGCCACGCGGCGTTTCATCGCCTTCGAGATTTGGCGAGAAAGTACGATTTATCTGTACTCGCTCCAAAATGAAAAGCTCGTGCCAATTGGAAAAGTTGATCGCAAAGCCCAGGTGATTCCGGGAGGGAGTACTGGTTTCTGGTCCCTCGATTGTGATAACGACGAGGCGCGTATTGGTTGGGCCATTAGTGAACCCACGGACGGACGACCCAATCCTGGTTTCGGGAGCGCGGTCAAGTTTCCCGCTGGAGGCCACCAGCAGATTGTCGTGGCTACATGTACGCAAGGCACGTGTACGCAAAACAAGACCCGAATCGAGCTGCAAGTTGGGTGGTCGGCATTCGGTGGAGATGTTCCGGATTGGTTCATGGAGCCAGTGCCCGTGTATGCGCTTGGGAAAAACGTTCTCCTGCTTTGGGAGCGCTATGGCGAGACTTGGTATCGTTTTGCGCCGCTCGAAGAACTCGCTCATACCCCAAATGCTTGGTTTGCTGAAATTCTCGGGCCAAGAGGATCTGACGGCGATTACCGCTGTGCTCTCAAAGGCTTGACCAGGGAGGTCTTGACGCGACGCGGTGTGGCCTTGGTCAATGTCGCTTTGCAGCAGGAAACAAGGGAGTTTGGCGTGGCTGCCCGATTCGATGGTGACGGGAATGCTGAAGCATTTTCTCTGCTGCCAGCTGCACAATGAATCATCGTCAAAAAAAACAATTCGGTAGGGAAAGAACATGAAAACTCAATCTGGAGTATTGCTGATTGCGGGCATGTTGGTCTTGGGTTGCGGAGACGCCGAAACAAAAGCGTCTTCGGGTGGCTACACGCCGGAGACCTGCGCGACCGATCCACTAAAAACCGGAATCGTCGCCGAACAAACTGGAATATCGGCAGATATCGCCGATTGCTCGATTCTAAAATGGGCCGCTGAATACAACGAACCCGACCCGATGATCATCAAAGCCATGATTTATGGCGAATCGCGATTCGACAATTTGGCCAACGGTTGTCCCAATCTGCCGTGCGGCATCCCTTCGGGGTGGACCGAAGAAGAAGCGCATTGTTATGGATTGATGCAAGTCGTGCCCGCATGCGGGAAAATTGCCGGCGATGCGGGATTTTGGTCCAATGGTCATCCCAATCTCACGACCAATATGGACGTGGCCGATTTCAGCGGGTCTGTCTACAATCCCGACGTGAACATTCATCTCGGGGTTGCCGGTTTTGCGGGCAATCGCGCCGAAGTCAAAATGCTTTTTCCGGGCTGCACCGAGGATCAATACACGCTGGGCGCCCTCGGCAATCTCGCGTCGCATGGCAGTACCACCGGGTGTACGTCGTACAACGTGGATTACATCAACTACGTGTTGCCAGCATATTACGATTATTGCTCGGCGGCTGGTTACACGCCGCACATGTATCAATAGCGGCATATTGCTCGGGTAACGACGCTTGGCTTGCTCGTATCCCACGACAAACAAAATCATGAGCCAAGGGCTTGCTTTTCTATCGGGTTTGGCGTAACCACAGAGCGTCAAGAAGTGGGAGGTGCCTATGAAGCGGCTGATGCTCGGGATGGTTGCTGGCGTTGTTGCGGGTGGTTTGACGACGGGGATTGTCGAGACAATCGTGCACAACTATATTTTCAAACCGCCACCGGGATTCGATGCGAGCAATCCCGAAGCTCTTCGGCTGATCATGGATGAAATCCCCCTAGGAGCGAAGGTCGGCGTCATTGTGGCCTGGGGTATGGGCGTGCTGGTAGGTGGAACTTTGGCGGCATTTCTGGCGCGGCGTGGGCCAATGACGGCTTGGTGGGTCGGGGCGATTCTTTTTGGTATGGCGGGGATGACGATGCTTTCGATTCCGCATCCGGCGTGGATGTGGGTCGCTGCCATTCTCACGACGATCATTGCCGCGTTTGCAGCAGGACGCATTGGTGGTCGCCAAGCCGGCGAAGCTCCAAAGCCATCGACGCCCTGACGTTCCCGCTGGCGCGAGCGCTCGCATCCATGGTAAGAGCGTGTTCATCAGGCGTTGCGAGCGAATCGGGGCTAGGGAGGCCGACGGAAGCGTACTTTAGTACGCTGAGTAAGGCCGACCGACGCACCGATTTGCGCAGCAGCCTGATGAACACGCTCTAAGAGCGCACGTGGAGATCTCGAATGCTCGTCGTCGTTAGTGATTTGCACCTTCAGCATGTCTCGGCCGATTCCGTTCGCTACGTGCGCGACGGCGTCGTACGTGAATCGGGAGTTCGTCGCAATGTAACTCCAGGCGCATTTCAGATGCTCTTGGCGGATGTTCATGCGCGGGCCAAACGCAGTTTTGCAAGCCACGTCGAGCTCATTTTTGCGGGCGATATTTTCGAGTTATTGCGCACGCCGCTTTGGTTTTCTGGGGGCAAGAGCGAAGTGCGGCCCATGGCGATCGATTTGGGATCGGACTCGCCCCACAATCCGCTTTGCGCGAAGGTCCACGAAGTTCTCGACGCGATCATCGAAGACAATCGCCACATTTGGCCGGTATTAGCGCGGTTTGTCCGTGAAGGGACACTCGAACGAAAAGGCCACATATTGGCCCTTGAATCCGGTACGGTCGTTGATGTTCATTACCTCCCGGGCAATCACGATCGCCTGGTCAACGCCTGGCCTTCCGTGCGCCGCCGCGTGCGTGAGATCTTGTGCATGCCCCCGTCCGACAAGCCTTTTCCGCATACCGTCGATCGTCCCAAGGATACCGGCTATCGCGTAAAGGTCCGGCATGGTCACGAATACGATCGCTGGAACATTGGTGTTCCCGTTCCTTTTGGAAAACCCATTGAAGTGACCGAAGAAGAATATCTTTTGCCGTGCTCGGGTGATTACGTCACGCTCGAGATTGCGACGCGTCTGTGTGTCGGATTCCGGGCTTTGCATGGTCAAGCGCTGCGAACCAGCGACGAACGGGGCGAGCGAATGCGCGATTTTTATAACGCCCTCGTCGAATTCGATGATGTTCGTCCCCCAACTCTCTTGCTCAAATACCTCGAACGTCGATTGGGGAGCCTAGGACCGGAATTATTCGAATTGCTTCGGCCCTTGCTGCTCGATCTTTACTTCACGGCGCTGGATAGTCCATTTTTTCAGGACATGGCCCATCGCATGGAGGTCCTCAAGTTTTTCCGCGAACCGGTCGTCACGGTCGTCCGCGAGGCCTTGCAATCGTTATCGCCCACGTCGCTCGAAAGCCTGGTGCAACGACTACGCGCGATGGACACGAGCAGTGACACGGATCGAGGCGCGGCCATGGCGAGCCGCGAAGCGGGTATCGAAGAAGGTCTTTACGATATCATCGTCGCTGGACACACGCATCATCCGGACCAGGTCCCATTGCCGAGCGGCAATCAGTCGAATCGGGAAGTGTTTTTCCTGGATAGTGGTACGTGGCGTTCGACCATTCGCGTAGGTATTGCCGATTCATTCGGACGCATGCGCGCATATACGATGGTCATGTGTTATTCCGACGAAGAATGTCAAAAAATGGCCGATGGTCGGCGTTTCGAAACATGGACTGGTCATCTAGCCGGCGAAAAGTTTGGCCCGTACGAATTGGAGATTGGCCCGTTGACTCCGTCGCGCTGTCGAGTCGTCATGCACGCCATTCGTTTCGACAAAGTCGACGAAGGCGAGACGCGAGACGGGGCCGAGATCTACTTGTGCTGGGGCGTCGACGCCTTATCTCAGACATTCGAGCGCAATGGCGTGCACAATGGGACCCGCGTCGTCCTCGACAAACACCCAATCGATCTGCATGCCAATCTCGATGGCGAGTTCTGGGTTTTCGGACGCGAAATCGATTTCGGCTCGCGCTCGATCCTCGATACCGATGACGTATTCCCTTGGTCGGTGCGTTATTTGCCGCGTGGTTCCGATGGCGAATTCTTGCCGGGCAAAGGTGAAGTCGTGCTCCATCGTCGCGACGACACCCACATCATCCTCGAATACGAAGTCGTGAGCGTTCCTTGATTCGTCACTGCACGTTCATGCGAGGCAAATCCTGATAATCGAAGGCCAATCCAGGATTCGAGCCCGCCCCGTTGAGGTCGCAATACGTCCAGCTCACGCCATTGAGGCTGAACCGCACGATATATCGATAAGAACCGGCCACCATTGGGGCGACGAGCGAAGCTTGGTATTCGTCGTCGTTTCCATACTGCATGTTGAAGCTCGCCGGAACATACACATATCCGCTTTGAGTCAAGGGATTTACGTTTTCGGGGCCATAACCGACTTCTGCATGCACGATCGGATTCGCGCCGCCTGCTTCCGTCACGTTGAGTTCATACACCCGCCCGTAGATCAGCGGAGTGGTTTGTCCACGCATGACGTCGAGCACCGTTGGGAATTGGATGTTGCAATAATCGATTTCGTCCGCCCGTCCGGTTTCATTGGCCGTCACATTGGATGTGCAGCTGCAGATGTTTGCCGTAGCGGCCGAATTGCGCGGAGCAGCCGTATCCGAGGAAAAGTCCGCGTTGTTGTCGCCCGTGTCGGTACAGCCGGAATCGATTCGCGTGTTGGCAATCGTATTGGTCGACGGCGTTGGTGCGGCCGAAGTGCCTTCGTAACAATTGGTGAAAATACCATAACCGACGAAGTCGACGATCGAGGCATTCGCCAGCGGACATTGCCCCGTCAGCGGGGTCGTCGTTCTGATGAGGGCGACCTTGCCCGTGGCGCTATCGAAGTTCGTTGTGCCAATCGCGTCGGGCGTCGGCAAGTTGACCGTTCCAGCACCATCGGTACCCAGTTGAATCAAGTAATATCCACCAGCGGCAATCGTCCCAGATAACGTCGTTATGAAGGCCGGATTCGTAGTGAAACTGCTTGTCGGGTAAGCGTATTGCACGCTCCAGCCCGTAATGTTGACCGGCGTGTCGCCGCGATTGTGCAGCTCGACGAAATCGTATTTCAAGAGCGACCCGAGATCTCCGCCCGCACCATATACTTGGCTGATAACCACCGAACCACCGCAAGGGGCATCCGCGGCTCGCGTCGTAAAACCCGCGCTTTGCGTGAACGTCGCCGCAAGAGGGACAGAGTCGGCGCTTTCGACGGTATTCATCACGCGAACCTTGTAATTCGTTGCGTAGGAAAGGTACCTGGCAGGCGTAAATGTGGCCAAGGTGTTTCCTGAACTCATGGCCGGAGCTGACGTCGCAAAACCCAGGCACGACCCGAAATCGTTTAGCGATATGTGCACCGATCCAGAGCACGGGCCATCGACTGTTTGTCCGGACAAGGAATTGGGATTCATCGCCGTACTGAACGAGATCCGAATGGCCGAATCCACCGGAGCACCCGTTTGATTGTTCTGCGGACTGACGCTCACGATTGTTGCATCGGATACGCATCGTCCGCGACCATTACAAACCGTTCCGCCATTTTGCATACATGCCGTTCGCAGGGCCAATGGCGGATTCGAGGGCATACCTGCATTGCAAACATCGGTCGTGCAGTCCTCGCCGTCGACGGGTAAATCCGTATCGTCGACACTCGAAGTCACGCCACCCATTCCGTCACAATGCTCGAGTTGGCAATTGCCCGCGGTTTGATTCTGCAGCACGGTGCTCGCGCTGGCATATTGATTCCCACACATCCCACTCGTGCATGTACGCGTGGAGCATTGCGTGTCCATGCCGGGACAATCGGTGGGGACGACGCATTGCACGCACGCGCCCGCGCTGCAAAATGTGCCGCCTCCTTGGGTGCACGGAGTCGTATCCAATACGGGTGGATGCGTGGGCATACCATTGGTGCAGGTTTCGCTTGTACAAACACTGCCATCGTCGGCCGGTACATCCAGATTGTCAGCCGTGGATATGGCCATTCCTGTACCATTACACGTGACGTGCTGACAGTCGCCCGTGGTTTGTCCAGGAACTGGCGTGCCCGCCGGTGTATTGCTGAAAGCGCATTGATTCAGACTACACGAGCGCGATTGGCAAAACGTGTCTTGGCCAGGACAATCGGTCGCGGCCAGACATTGCACGCACGCGCCGCCGCCATTACACAACGCTCCGCCGTCCTGATCGCAAAGCGCCCCAGCGCTCGAGAACGGATGCACCGGCATTCCGTTCGCACAAATCTCATCGGTACATTGCATGCCGTCATCTGCTGGAATGTCGGAGTTGTCCGCGGCTGTCGTGGTGCCGCCGACGCCATTGCATACGGTTTGTCGGCAATCGCCAGCTTGCGCACCGTCGACGAACGTTCCCGCGGGCAAGTCATTTTTGCCGCATGTTCCGCCGCCGCACGTTTGTTTCTGACAAACCGTGTCGACTCCACAATCTGCCCCCGTATTGCACCCGACGCAGACGCCATTGTCATTACAAACCAGCGTCATTGACGTCCCACAAGCCGTGCCCGCAGGGACGTTCGTAAACGTGACCATGCCGTCGGCACATCCTTCGATGATGCAGTCGTAGCCATTTTTCGGCGCGTCTTGATTATCGGGGACCAATGTATCGATACCCCCAATGCATTGCGGCGTGTTGCAATCGCCCATCATATCGATGGCCCCGGGCGTGGGTACGCCGTCGAGGGTCACGTATGCGCAAAAACCGTCTTTGCATTCCTCGGTCGTGCATGCATTCTGATCATCGCAATCGGCATTCATCGTGCAGGCAACGCCACCTGAGCCGCCTGCGCCGCCCATTCCCCCAGCGCCGCCCATTCCCCCAGCGCCAGCCATTCCCCCAGCGCCGCCCATATCCCCACTGCTCGATGAACTGCCCCCCGAACTGCTGCTCGCCGCGCTCGATGAGCTGGTGGTCGATGTACCGGGGTCGGTATCGCATCCCATCGAGAAAACGGCTGCCAATACCCAACCAATGCCAAGTGCGTTGCGACGTTGCTTCATAAGCTTACTTTCGTCGCCTAGCCTAACATGTCGCACACGGAAGATGCAAAATCTTGGCGTGAGATTCGCGTAGGCCCAGCAGCGATTCGACGCTCACTTTCCGACGTCTTTGCAGCAGCGAAAGCCCAAGTGGTAATTGCCGTGGCTATTGTAGTCCATGATTTTCGTCCCATGCCAATCGGGAGCGCGCCAGCGGCAGTCGTCTTCATGCGCCTCGTAGTTCGCAAAAATAAACCAGCTCCCCTTCATTTCCGTTTCCCCAGTTCCCCCGTGGCTCGTCAATTCTTCGGGTCGCAATGGCAAATTCATGTGCTCGGCCACGTTGCCGTGTAAGTCGTACACTCCGAAAGAACTCCGGCATTCCGGAAAAGACCCCGCAGGAAATGTATTCGAACCACATTTCTTCCAGCCGCTCGATGTGCACCCTTCGCTCTTGTGGCTACGCGTCCCACATAAAGAATGGTCTTTTTTGATCCCATAGGCCCACGTGATTTCGCGATCGCGATTGTGGTAATATTTGGCATCTTTGCGCTCTTTTCCAAAAAAATATTCGTCCTCGGGGGCGTGCACGGCACCCGCACAGGACCCTTCCCATTCGTGCGCGTCGCACAACCGTTTGCCAATGGCGGCACAAAGCTCGACGGCTTCGCGCGCCGACGCATACACGAGCGGATGTTCGCACGGAATTCCCGGAAATTCATAACGATCGATGCATGCTTTTGCAGTCGCGGCACTTTCACCCACAGTGGGATCGTAAATGGGGGTCATGAATGATGCATGGCACAGAGGTTCGTCCGGATCGAACCCGCCGAGCGCATTTCGTTTTTCCCGACATTCTTTGCGACTGAGCGGGTATTTCGTGACGGCGGGATTGCCTTGACCCATGAGCGTCGACCGATCCATGAGCGCTTTGACCGCCTGGAGCTGTTGGTCGGTCAAGTGCAACATGGGCCCCATGCGGCGCAACAAGGCTGCGCGTTGTTCTTCGAGTGTTTCCGGATAAACCTCTTCATCGGGAAGTGGTGGCATTTGCACGCCAGCAGGCTTGGGAGCCGCTGCCGAAGCTATAGCCGTCGCACTGCTGTCCGGCGAAGCCACGGGCGCTGGCTCGGCGGATGCCGCGGAACTCGAGGATGGGGTAGGGGGTTGGTCTTTCTTCGACGAGCAGCCCGCAAGGGCCAAGGTCGCTAGCAAAACCAGGAACGAGCAGGAGTTGGGACAAACGCGGACGGAGAGCATGGGGCAGGACGTGCCCGAGCGTGATCCGTCCGCGTCGTTGGGTCAAGGCATGACGGTGAGAATGGGCAGTTCGTGGATCTCGAACGACAGGCCCGTGTTGCTTCCCGAGCCGTTCTTGTCGCAATACGTCCAGCTCGTGGCGTCACGACGGAAGCGGTAGACGTACCGGTACGAACCGGCGGTCGCGGGGGCCATGAAGGCAGCTTTGTATTCGTCGTCGTTGCCGGATTGTACGTTGTACGTCGCCGGGAAGAATTGGAAGCCGCTTTGGTTTTCCGGATTGACGTTGGCCGGTCCATAACCGACTTCGGCGATGATGGCGCCGTTCGCCCCCATTGCCTCGGTAAAACCAACTTCGTACACGCGACCAAAAAGATCGGGCGTCATTTGTCCGGCCATCACCATGACTTCGGTCGGGAATTGCACGTTGCAGAAGTCCATTTCGACCGTGATGTCCGACTCGTTGGCCGTGCCATTGGTTCCTGCGACGGAGCAGTCGCATTGGGCGGCAGTGGTCATGCTATTGCGCGGAGCCGCGGCAAGCAATTCGGTATCCATACCGTTTTGCCCTGTATCCGTGCAACCCGCGGTCTTGCGGAATATTGCTTGCGTTGCGGAGGGAAGCGTTGCAGTTCCCGTACCTTCGAAGCATCCCGCATTGCCGTAACCGACGAAATCACGAATTTGCCCACCTGTGGGACAACCGCCTGACAGTGTCGTCGTGCTCGAGACGAGCGCAATTTTGCCGCCATTGCTCGCCGAAAGACCCGTCCCGTTTGTCAAATCGGGCGTCGGCAACATCATCCCCGTAGCTCCCCCGCTGGCGAGCTGAATCAAATAATAGCCCCCAGGAGCAATGGTCCCGTTCAACGTCGGACCGGACCACGTCGTGCCCATTTGCGCCGCATATTGAAGCGTCCACCCGGCAAGGTTGACCGGCGTGTTGCCGCGATTGTGCAATTCGACGTAATCGTTCGTGTAAGCTGCACCGTTATTGCCTCCCGCCACATACACCTGGCTGATGACCACCGAGCCACCACATGTCGATTGCGGCACCTCCGTCGTGAAACCCATAAGCTGCGTGAAATCTGCGGCCAAGGCCGTGCCCGACAGATCCATCGCGCCCGTCGTCACTCGGACTTTGTATTTGGTTCCATAGGACAATCCCGGCGCCGGAACCACCGTCGCCGTCTTGCCATCCGGACTCATCGTCGGCATTGCCGAAGCGAGCGGATAACACGTCGCGAAATCATCCACCGAGAATTGAATCGAGCCCGTGCACATGCCGAGCGTCGTTTGTCCAACCAGCGTCGCCGGGTCCATTTTACCGGTAAACGTAATGGCAATGCTGCTCGTCACGGGAGCATTGATTTGGGCATCCGTTGGCGCAACCGACAAAACTTCCGGCGGCTGGCACATATTCATACCACATACGCCGCTGATGCAATCCACCCCGACGTTGCATTCGACGCAGAGCCCCTGACCATTGCAAAACATGTTGCCATTGCAGGACGTACCGAGGGCCGAGGGCGGGAAGTCCGGCATACCCGCATTGCAAGCTTGATCCGTGCACGGATTGTTGTCGTCGAGCGGAACGTCGGTATCGTCAGGGCTCTGCTTGGTTCCGCCCATTCCATTGCATTGCGCGACCTTGCAATCGTTCGGCGTCTGCATCATCAAATTGGTGCCGTCGGCCGTGAACACATTCGTGCACGTCATGGTCGCACACGTGGGCACATTGCATTCCGTGGCCATGCCGCAATCTGTGTTTCCCGTACACCCAACACAATTGCCCATCGCGTCGCACTTGGTCATTGCACCCGCGCCGCACATCGTGTCTTGAGGCGCGTTTTCGGTCGACGGAACGCCCGCCATGCATTTGCCGATTTTGCATAACGCCACCGGCATCGGCACATCCGTGTCATCCGTACCGGTAACTTCATTGCCCATGGCGTCGCATTGTTGGTTCATGCAATCGCCAGCCGTCGGATCGCTGACCTCGGTACCGGCCGGAGAATCAGCCAATCCGCAGACGCCAGCATTACATTCGCGTGTCTGACAGGCCGTGCCAGTTGCACAATCCGTCGGCGCCACGCATTCAACGCATTTTCCTTGACCGTCGCATTTCGTTCCGGTCCCTTCGGCGCATACCGTTCCCGCTGCTGCCGGCATCGTGTCGCATGTGACACCATTGCAATGGGGTAAGACGCAAGTGCTTGACGTCATTGGACAATCGCCATCGATCGTGCAGGGCATTCCCCCGCCACTCCCGCCCATTCCCCCGCCC
>DAOMZH010000162.1:0-15153 GCA_035437985.1 Polyangium sp. (in: bacteria)
CATCCGGCACCGGATTCGTGCCCGCAGATATGTTCCACAAATGCTCGGCTGCTGCTACGCGCACCGCTTCGGAACGATCCCGCTGCAACAACCCCTCGACCAATCCGGCATCACATTTTTGTCGTGCCAAACCAAGCGACGTCAACGCATTGGCCCGGACATACGGACGACCATCCGCGAGCACCGCACATAATGGCGCTCGAATATCCGCTCCTGCCGATTCACGCACACCAATACGTCCAAGCGCCGCCGCCGCATTACCCGCGACCGCCACATCCGGATCCGCCAATAGTTTTACAAGCAAAACCAATGCATCCCGTTTGCCTACGGCCCCCAAAGACCACACCGCATTCGCTCGCACCGAAGGATCCGCGTCTCCAAGCATCGCCATCAGCGTCGACAACGCCTCCGGATGCCCTCCCAATGCCTCCGCCACCTTGCGTCGATCGTCGATGTTCGACAACGCCGCCTGACGCAAGGCCTTCGCGCTCGCTTCCCCACGCATGCGCCCAAGTCCCTCGAGCAATCCATCCCGCGCCGACTCAGGTGTGGAAGGCAAAACCTTCGCGACTCGTTCCGCAAGCGCAGCATCGGTCGATCGCGACAATGCCCCCGCCAATGCCAATGCCAATGCTCCTCGATCTTGCTCCGCCGCCACGGACAATCGTTCGAGCAGCTTGGCCGCCACCGTTCCTCCTCCACCACGTGCCAACGACGACGCCGACGCAAGACGCACTTCCGGAGATTCATCGTCGAGAGCCGCAAGCAAAACGGTTTCGACTTCAGGCCCAAATGTCCCCGATGCTCCAAACGCTTCGAGCACGGACAAACGCAACGTCCGCGACTTCGCCCCAGCCAAAGAAACCAACACACTCTGCGCTCGGGGCGAACCAGTTCGTCCAAGCAAACGCACGAGAGCCACCTTCTCGTCATTGGGTGTCGCCGCATCGAGCAACATCGCCCGCGCCGGATCCACCGCCCGACCATCGGGTCTTGAAGGATCCAAAAGGTCCGAAGCCGCCTTCACCGCTTCGCGACGAACGGTCGGATCAGCATCGGAAATGAGTTCCAGCACCGCCGGCAAAGCATCCGGTGAACCAAGGAGCGCCAACGATCGCAATCCATGTTCGAGCGGCAACGCTCCCCTCTGCATCGCCCGTACCGTCGGCTCGAGGCCCTCTTTCGCATGCAAAGTTCCGAGCACGAGGGCCGCACCAGCAGCTGTCGTTGGCGATGGCGATCCCGACAGAACCGCCACGAGTTGCGGCACCGCAGGTTTGCCCGCGTTCACCAAGGCCATACGCACAGGTGACCGAGACGAACTCGGTTCATCTTTCGCCAACGCGCCGATCAACGCCCGAATCGCACCTTCCGAACCAATCCGGCCCAGAGCTTCGAGCGCCGCAACTCGCACGTCGAGCGACCCTGCCGAAGCGAGCGCAAGCCGTACACCTCCCGGCGACATTGCCGACAAACCATCCGCCACCGTCGAGTTTTCGATCAAAGGAACGATCGCCGCAGTCGCTTCATCGGAGTGAAGTTTGCCCAAGGACTTGACCGCTTCGATCCGCACGTCTTGCGAGTTGTCTTGCAACGCGATCACGAGTGCACTGGTCGCTCGGGCATCACCGAGTTCACCGAGCGCTCGCGCCACAGCTCGCCGCACTTCGATCGCCGTGTCCTGCACTTTGCCAATGAGCGGCACGACCGCCCGCGTATCGCCGAGTCGCCCGAGTGCCCGCGCTACTTCGACGCGCACCTCGAATGCAGAATCGTCGAGATGTCCAAGAAGGGGCGAGACGGCATCGGACAAACCCGAGCTTCCCATCGCCGCCGCTGCTGCAACTCGCACGTGCGAATCAGGATCCCCAAGTACGCGACCCAGCGCCACGATCGATCTATCGGTGGGCGCGATACGAATCACGTCACATGCGGCACGACGCAGCCGCGCATCACCTTCGCCTAGCCACCCAATGACGTAGTCGCCGGCTTTGGGCATCGAAAACGAGGTCGCTGCCGCGGCAGCGGACAAACGCACATCCACATCGGGATCCGCAAACGCTCGCTGCACCAAAGGCACGCCGAGCTCTGCGGGCAACTCGCCAATTCGCTTCGCTGCTGCGCGACGTTCGGCGACATCGGCGGAGCTCAACGAACGAGCAATTCTTTCGGGTACGTTCGGCCAGACAAACGCATGTCCGAAGGTCGCGGAAAAAGCCAGCGTGAGGGCTGCAAGGCCACCGACGAGACGAGCGCGAAGAGACAGACGCACGGAGAGCAACCTATCAGGAAAGGGGAGGAGGCGCATCGCTGCGCGACGAGCCGTTGCGATCGGTGGTCGAGGCACGCGGACGATTTACCGGTTCGATCACGACAGCATCGGCCACGCTTGTGGGTCGGGCAGCAACCTTGGCGGGAGGAGGAGCAGCGGCGCGCAGATTGATGAACTTGTTCAGCAGATCGAACCAGAACGGAGCACCAAGAGACATCGCGACGGCGGTGAAGATCCATCCCGCGATACGCCGCGCCCAACCCCAAAACGTCACTGGCAGAAGGCGCTGGTCGCAAGCTTCGCCTCCATCAGGACGACAAAACCATTGCGTTCCTGCAGGCCAACCCATGGGCACGCCGAGTGAATCGAGGCTGTGTTTCAAGGTAACGACACGCTTACGCAGAAGCTCACCCGTCTTGCGTTCTTGTTCGATGCGCGCGGCTTCTTCAGGGTTTGCTTTTGCTGCAGCTTGGCGATCGGTGTTGGCTTCGCGGATGGTGCGTACGTCTTCGGAATCTTGTTTGACGCTTTCGCTCACGAGCGTGGCTACGGATTGGCGCAGCACCGCGTCTTTCGAGAGACTGTCGACGACCACGAACATGTCCACGTTCAAGCCCACCGCGATCACGAGGGACACGACAGCGATGAGCAACGTGACCGAACGCTTGTACCAGCCTCCGACACCTTCCATCGTCTGGTCGAACCACTTGGCGATGCGATGAATGGCATCGTCATGCGTCTTGACGCGTTCGTCCGCGAGCAACGCCGAAAGCGCCGCCCGAACAGCGGGATCGATGCCTTGCACGTTGGCAAAACGCGCGCGGAGTTGCTCGATGTCGGTGATCAAAACCTTCGGCGCTTCGCCCGCCGTCGTCGTACGAGGCCAAAGGTTTCGGACAAACCGACGAACAGCGCGCCAAGGAATGATCACGATCGACTTGAGCATGCCCCAATGTTCAGGCGCTTCGAGTTTGTCTTTCTTATCGTCCCACGCTGCGATCACATCGACGAGCGCGCGGGCAAACAGTTCGGAAGGGATGTAGGCCGGATCGGAATCATCGTCACTCGTCAAACCATCGATGAGTGGATGCGTGTAGAGTTTTGACGTGATCGTCCGGTCCTTGAGCAACCGTTCGATGGCTCGGCGCAACGTGACTGCGCGCAACGAAAGAACCGTGGAGATCGCTTCGGTCACTGCCGACGCAATGACGCTCAACACGACAAAAACGAATGAGACGCCGATCGCGATGTCGATGATGTTGGATGCAGGCACGTCGCCTCCTCGAAGTCGCCACGCCTTCGGACACGAAGACATGTACCGGCCTTGGCGCACGGGGTTGAAAACCCGCGATCGCCTCGATGATGTATCGTTCCCAAGTTACGTGGCAGCACAATCGATTCGATGCGGCCGCAAATCCACTTCGGGCACGCCTAGCTACGGGGGCGCGTTCACGCGGCTTGGCCCAAAAGGGAAAACCCGCGATACTGTGGGTCGTGGCTGATTCTCGACACCAACCCACCGTCCGCCCGCAACGCCTCGCTCTTGGCGTGCTCACCCGTGTTCCGGTTGCGGGGGCCGTCAAACGTCACTTGAGCCCACCGTTGTCTCCTCAGCGAGCAGCAGAACTTTCCGCTGCGCTTCTTGCTGATCTGCTCGGTGTGCTCACGCTGTTGCCCATGGGTTATCGCGCGTTGCTCTGCGACTCGGAAGCTGCACGCGACACCCTCAAAAACAATCTTCCACCACGTTGGCAAGCGGCAGCGATCAACGAAACAGCGCTCGACCGACAAATCGCCAAAGGACTCGATCATCTGTACGCAACTGGCGTCGAAGCTGCGGGCATCGTGACGAGTGATTCACCCTTCGTTTCCCTCGATGAGATCTACGAAGGTCTCATGTGGTTGACGAAACGACGCGGTCTTTTGCTCGGACCAACCACCACGGGAAGCCTCTACTTCGTCGCCATGAGCCATGCCGAACCAGCTCTTTTCGACGGGGTTGATTGGACTTCGCCTGGTGTCGTCAAGCGCCTCGAACAACGAGCGAAAGATCTGAAGATCGAAACGCAAACGCTTTCCCAGGTCGCCGAAGTCGAGACGAAAGACGAGCTGATCAGGTTTGTTAAGGACGTGCGCAGCGGAACGAACAAGCCGATTGGCGGTTTGCCGGCCTGCACGGCTCTGCTCAACGCGCCGGACTTCGCCAAGCTGGGATGAAGCCAAAAACGGGCGCAGAGCCCCCGGCGACGTGAGCGTCGAATCAATTGGACCCCATACGATTGGAGTCCAAACGGTTTGTCGAGGGGAACGCTATTCAGCGTCGGCTGGACTGACGAGCGTGTGGAACGCCGAAGAACGCGAGCGCGGTGGGCGTTGGTCGGAACGAACCACGTCCCGATCGAGCGAATCTCCGTAAAGCCGCAACATCGTCTCCGCTTGGTCGTGTGCTTCCGGAGTATCGACGTCGATCCAGCGAGCATCACCCACGTCGCAAGCGAAAAACATCCCGCGTCCTGCGAGCGTGCGTACGCCTTCGGACAACGAGCAATCGCCTTGCACCGAATAAACCTGCTCGAGGGCCTCGACGAGTGATGGTCCGATCCGAAAAACTCCCGTGTCGAGCGCGTCATAGGCCGGAAGTTCTTTGCTGATGTCGGTGATCCGTACGCCGTCGGTACGCACTTTCGTCGCATCGTCGATGTCGAAACAACGACCAATCGCGCGATCCACACCGAGCGCCGCCGCGCCATCGGGAAGATCGTAGGCGTTGAGGCGCCGCACGATTGCCGGCGCATATAGATGATCGGCCATCGTCAAGAGCGTGTTTGGTTCGACGAACTCACGCGCAGTCAGGAGCGACACGCCGTTTTTCTTATGAAACTGCGTGTTGGAGACGAACGAAATCGTCAGCCCGAGCGAGCCATCGGAAGCGAGCGCCTCACGAATGAGCTCTTGCTTGTAGCCGGTGACAATCACGACTTCGCGGATACCTTCGCTCGCGAGCGTGCGCAGGATTCGAAGGAGAAGAGGCTTGCCCGCAACCAGTTTGAGCGGTTTGGGGAAAACTTCGCCGCTCACGAGACGTGAGCCGGTTCCTGCTGCGAGCACGACGGCTCGCTTCATCGGTTGTTTTTCAAGCATGAAAGGTTCATGTCCCGAGCTGAAACGAGCCCCTCGTAGCACGCATTCTGCTCGCTGAACAACGCTCTTTGGTCCACGTCGAGGTGCGGTGTGGCATGCGTGTCAGTGTTGCAAAAGCGCAACAGTTGCCGAGAGTCGACACAGGAACTCGGCACCATCGCGATCACCGAACTCGAGCGTGTACTGCGAAGGACACGAACGTGGTGAGTGAGTCGAGATGGAGACACGAGGAGTATTCGAAGCAATTGAGAGGCCAAGCGAAGTGCCACCGGACCTTCGCACTTCAAGCACGCGATCCACGGGCATAAACGCAATCGACACGTCATGCTCGGTGGCGTTCGCGCACAATGCGCGCGCAGAATCTTTGTCCGAGCTTGGATCGATCGACACGATGTCCCAAGCGTGGAGGATCGTTTGTGAAGCAGCCGCAAGAAATCAAGAAGCCCGAGGGCAAACTCGCAGTTCTCCTACCTGGGCTCGGAGCCGTCTCGACGACGACGATCGCTGGCGTGATGTTGGCCCGCCGCGGTCTTGGATTACCCATCGGTTCACTCACCCAACTCGCCACGATTCGTCTCGGCAAACGAACCGAAAATCGTGCGCCATTCATCCGCGATTTCTTGCCTCTCGCCAAGCTGCCCGAACTCGAATTCGGCGGGTGGGATCTGTTCACCGACGATGCCTACGAATCCGCAAAACATGCTGCAGTTCTAGAGGACAAACACCTCGATCTCGTCCGTGACGAGCTCGCCACGGTCAAACCCATGAAGGCCGTGTTTTATCCCGAGTACGTCAAACGTCTGCACGGACCTCACGTAAAAACCGGCAAAAACAAGGCCGACATGGTCGAGCAGGTGCGCGACGACATCCGCACGTTCATCAAAGAAAAAGGCTGCTCGCGAGCCGTGGCCGTGTGGTGCGGTTCGACCGAAGTTTATTTCCCACCGACCGACGTGCATGCCTCCATCGACGCCTTCGAAGCGGGTCTCTTGAACAACGACCCCGCCATCTCCAACTCGCAGATCTACGCCTGGGCCTGCATGAAGGAACGCGTGCCTTATGCCAACGGCGCGCCGAACCTCACCGTCGACTTCCCCGCCGCCTGGGACCTCGCCAAGCAAAACGAAGTGCCCATCGCCGGCAAAGATTTCAAGACGGGACAAACCTTGATGAAGACCATCGTCGCCCCAGGTTTGAAGTCCCGCATGCTCGGTTTGTCCGGGTGGTTCTCCACCAACATCCTCGGCAACCGCGACGGCGAAGTCCTCGACGACCCCGATTCATTCAAGTCCAAAGAAGTCTCGAAGCTCGGCGTACTCGAGTACATCCTGCAGCCGCAGGTCTACAAGGACCTCTATGACAAACTCTACCACAAGGTCCGCATCGAGTATTACCCGCCCCGCGGTGATGCAAAGGAGGGGTGGGACAACATCGATCTCTTCGGATGGTTGGGTTATCCGATGCAGATCAAGATCAACTTCCTGTGCCGTGATTCGATCCTTGCGGCCCCCATCGTCCTCGACTTGGCGCTGCTCATGGACCTCGCTTCACGCGCAGGTTTTTCCGGGACGCAGGAGTGGTTGAGCTTCTACTTCAAGAGCCCAATGACCGCTCCGACGCTCTACCCCGAGCACGACCTGTTCATTCAGTCGATGAAGCTGAAGAACACGATGCGTTGGATGATGGGCGAAGACCTCATCACGCATCTCGGCAACGAATACTACTGATTCGTAGGGTCCGTCTGGACGAACGTGCTGGCTAGATACACGACGCCGAGCACGATGAACACCGCACCTGCGGCCCGCTTGACCCAGATGGCGGGAACGTAACGACTCACGACACCCCCCAGCAGAACAGCGATGGCACTGGTCGCGACGAGCGCGAGTGCCGAGCCGGCGAACACACTCCACCGGGACGAACTCGCCCCAGACAAACTCATCGTCGCAATTTGGGTCTTGTCGCCCATCTCGGCGAGGAACACGGCGGCAAACGTGGAGGCGAAGAGTTTCCAATCCATGGGTCACCTTGGTACCACGCCCGGTGATTACGACGCTCGCTTCGCGCGCTAACAAGCGCGCTACGCGAACGACTTGCTGCCGCGCCCGGTGATTACGACGCTCGCTTCGCGCGCTAACAAGCGCGCTACGCGAGGTTTTTATTTACGATGGGGGCTCGCCGTTGGGTCTCACAATCTCTTTGGCTACGCCAAAGAGACTGACCCAACGGCTCTGCCCCCATACCCCCGAATTTGCCTTGTCACATGTTGAGCGGGCTCCGTACTAGCCTCTGGGGGGAGCATAAAAGTCCACGAGGCGAATGGGTTCGGTGAGACGCACCCGCACGCGGGCTCGTTCGCCGCGCACGTCACCGCCGATCTGAAACGACGTGGAAGGATCCATCTCGATGGAGATGTCATCGACGAAGAAGTCGAACGTGTCTTCGAGGTTGTCGTATTCGCCGCGCCAGATGCTGGGAAAGTTGGCGACGAAAGCCGCAGGCGTGATGTTGGTGACGCGTAGCTGCATGCGATCGGGGCGATCTTCCGCATACGGGAACATGCGAAAACCAAAGCCATAATAAGGGATTGTCGCGACACACGCGAGTTTGGCCGGGCCTTCGTAAATCACTCCGCCTTTGCGAACAGGAGCTCCAAGGATCGTCCCCTTGGCTCCAACACGCACAGCTTCACTTCCTTCGTTGATGACGCGACAATGCGGCGTCGGACGAACGAAATAACTCGGAACTGTCTTGAGCGACGCGGCGATGGCGTATGACGCAATTCCCGGGGCAAACCTGCGCAGAGGTCCGCGCGCGAGGATGTTCTTGACCGTGTTGTAGTCACGAAGCATGACGGCATCGATGCCGTAGCCGCAAAATGGGGACAGTGTTTGTTCGACCTCGACAAACCTCATCCACCGACTACCAGCTTCCGCACGCATGCGGGCCAGATCGACGGCCAATCCGCGCGAACGTTCCGAACCGGAAGCAGTTGCGCCCAAAACCCACGCCAGAGAGTTGCCCGTACCCAATCGGAGCAGGCCGAACCGAGGTAACACGGCGCCGCGCCTTCGAGCTTCCTGCACGACGGCGGTCACTACGACGGTGAACGTGCCATCGCCTCCGCCTGTGAGGATCGTGCCGTAGCCGCGATCGACCAGCGTACGCGCGATGGCTTCGCTTTCTTCGACCCGCCGTGAAACGAACAGATCGCCGTTGTCGAGGATTTGGTCGAGCGTTTCGATGACCTCGGCCGTGACACTCTTGGCGTTACCATTAACGACGACCGCGATCCGCGAGGAAAGAGCGGGGTTTGGCGGGGTCGATGGGTTTGCCGTTTGTTCGTTTGGTGCAGCAGGAACAACGGCTTTGGAAAACGCGTCGGGTTGGAGCGCCATACGGGCGGGTGTAGCACGGATGCCACCTCACCATCCGTCACGTTTCGGGGCGGATTTTTCGCACTGAACACCAAAAATGGGCCTCGGTCCGAAAGTTTGTGGACGAAGGGGCGGTTTTTTTGGTAAGGCGACGAGCGGAAAGCTCGAGTGCGCGCACGACGCGCATGAAGGCGTGCTTCCGTTCGAGCACCAACTGGTCTCGAACGAGCTCGGATTTTATCGCGGAAACGGGACGCAGCAACATGGCGAAAGCGACGAAAGAAAAAAGCTCAGAAAAGGGCTTGAAGAAGAAAAAGAAGAAGAAGATTTCGAGCGCCTCCCGTCAGAGCGATGGCCCGGAAACCAAGACGACCAGCAAGGCGTCTGGGGAATCCAAGGCGAAATCGGGCGAATCCAAGGCGAAATCAGGCGAGTCCAAAGCGAAATCGGCCGAGCCGAAAAAGTCGAAGTCGAAGTCGAAAGCCAAGACGAAGGCCAAGGAAGACGATGCCAAGGGCTCGAAACGAAAGCTCGGTCTTCGCGGTGCAGCGCCGTGGGCGGCACGTCATGCGGCCAAACATGCAGCCGAAGCGCGAGCTCGGGCGGCGGAACCGGCTCCGCCGGGAAGTGCGCGAGCGACGATTCGCGTGCCGCAAGGCGCCGAAGAAATCAAAGCGAAGATCGGCGAACTGCACAATCAAACAATGAAGATTCGCACTCTCCGCAAGCGCATGGAGAAGGGCTTCTTCGAAATTGGCCAAGTGCTCGCCGAAATCCAAGAGCAAGAGCTTTTTCAGGCAAAGGGATACGGCTCTTTCGAGGCATTTTTGGAGCGCGAAACCGACCTCGGCAAACAGACGTCTTTGAAGCTCGTCAAATTGTCCAAGGTTTTTCAACGCGAAGCTGCCCTCGATTACGGAATGGATCGTTGTTTCGCGGGCCTCGCGGCTCTCGAAGGCGAAGTGGCTCCGAAAGCTGCTGCCCCCTCTTCCCCTGGCCCCGCGTTGCCCCTCCCGCTGAAGCCGCCCATGCGTATGGTCAGCGGCTGAGCAAACCCTCTCTTTTTCAGCTCCCGACAATCTACAAAGAAGCAACAGCCCGCCGATTGCATTCGACGCAGTTGCAATTCATTGCGTTTGTCCGGGACATTACGCGTCGACATCGGCATTGCCATCGCCATTGCGCGTTCGTTCGGCGTAGTAGAGCGACAATCATCGCCAATCGCTGCCCCTCGGGTGTAATCAAGAAAAACCCGACAAAGCCACCGAGGTACCGAGTCATCGTGAATTTGGTCTAAAATTCACGGTTCGCGTCCAGGTAGGTTCGTCACGGTAAGGCGTCATCTCGTAAAGCTGGTTCGGAGCCGTAACGTTGTACCAGCCAAACGTATTTTCATACCCCGCGCCCTCGATCATGTCGACGACCGTGAAAGTGAGCTTTGACCGACAGCTTGGTCTTCACGATCGCCAGAATGCATTTCGTGAATGCATCCGGAAACTCGAGAATATCGCTTGAGATTTTCGTCGGATTATGCGACATTGCCACAATAACGATCGCATTTGCGAGAAGAGGGCTTACGCATGACCCACGAGATTGACCTCACCGATCCGATCGCTCGCGCCAACCCCTATGCGATTTATGCCCAATTGCGTCGTGAGGCTCCTATCGCCCGTGTTCGCATTAAAAGTTTGGGTACCATATGGGTGCTTTCTCGTTATGACGACGTAGCGCAAGCCTTCCGCGACCACCGACTGCTCAATGACCGCTCGGCGGCTCTAGGACAAACCAAACCGCGCGACAAATGGTGGTTGCCGTCAATTATGAAAGCGTTCGAAACGTCGATGATCATGCAAGACGAGCCGCATCATCGACGCCTCCGAAGTTTGGTGCACCAAGCATTTACCCCGCGAATGGTCGAACAATTATCCACACGAATCACCGAAGTCGCCCACAAATTGCTGGATGATTTACAAAAACGCGACTCCGCCGATTTGATTGAATCTTACGCCCTGCCCTTGCCGCTCGTCATCATTTCCGAAATGATGGGCGTACCCGAAAAAGATCAACCCGTGTTTCGGACCTTGATCGAAGGTTTTACCGAACCAAAACGAACCCTCGGGGCTATCGCGAAGACCGCCGGGAAAATGGTACGCTTGACCCAATTTTTCAAGAAATTGGTTAAATTACGCCAAACCGAACCTGGCGACGATTTGACGAGCCGTTTGCTCCAAGCCAAAGCCGAAGGCCATGCGCAACTGAGCCATGACGAAATCGTCGCCATGCTCCTTTTGCTTCTTTTCGCCGGCCACGAAACGACAGTGAATCTGATTGCGAGCGGAACGCTGGCGTTGCTCGAACACCCCGATCAGTTTGCCCTCTTGCGCGAAAAACCCGAACTCATTGGTTCCGCGGTGGAAGAGTTATTGCGCTACACGAGCCCCGCCGAACATTCTGCGCCTCGATATGTATCCGAGGACATCGTTTATCACGGCATCACGATTCCAAAACGTACCGCCATCTTGCCGCTCGTCGCGTCGGCCAATCGCGATGACGACGTATTCACCAATGCCGAAAAGTTGGACATCACCCGCAATCCCAATCGCCATGTCGCATTTGGAGCGGGCGTGCATTTTTGCCTCGGCGCTCCTTTGGCCCGGCTCGAAGGAAAAATCGCGATGCTTGCCCTCGTCGAACGTTTTCCCAATTTGCGTTTGTCCGTGCCGAAAGAATCCTTGACCTGGCGTCAAGCTCCCGGTCTACGTGCGCTCGACAAATTGCCTTTAGACGTAACCTAGACGTTTATTGCGCTGGGTTTGCCCGCGGCAAGTTCACTCGGACCACGGTCCTTTCGCTATTCTTCTTCGTTTCCACGACGACCCGCCCGCCATGCTGCTCGACAATTTTACGCACGATCGCCAATCCCAGCCCCGTGCCCGCCGCCTTTGTCGTGAAAAACGGATCGAATATCTCCGCCAAGATATGCGGATCAACGCCCGGGCCCGTATCTCCAATGCCCAGCCAGACCTCGCGTTCGTCGCCTCCTGTAAATGCCCGAAGCACTCCACCATCCGGCATTACGTCCAGCGAATTGACCACCAGATTGAGCACCACTTGCTTGAGTTTTTCCACGTCTCCGAGCGCCAATACATTGCTCTCGAATTCACGCACGAGCTGCACTTTGTGCGCCGCCATCGCTTCCGCTTCGAGTTCCAAAACGTCTTCGACCACCGTCGAAAGGTCGACCGGTTCTCGTTGAGGTGCCCGAGGGCGCGCCAATTCCAAAAAATCCGTCAATAGACGTTCGAGGCGTTTTATTTCCGTTTCGACGATGCGCACTCGCGCCCGCAATGGATCTTTTGCCGTTCCATCTGACAAACGATCGATCCCGCGTCCCAGCAGATGCAATTCGAGCACCGCGGCATTCAAAGGATTACGTATTTCATGCGCCAAACCCAGCGCCAAAGGAGCCATTGCATTGAGTGCTTCGGCGCCTTGAGCTCGACGTTCCAGCGCCCGTCGCTCCGTCACGTCGATTCCAATGCCATACACGAGCTCCACTCGATTCCCTGGGCCGCGCACGGCACTCAAATGCCAGCGCACCAGGCGAATGGCCCCCATCGCATCACACAGCCCCACTTCCACATCCGCAGGACTTCCTTCGTCGCGTACTCCGACAAACGCTTGAACGAAACGACGTCGCCCATCTTCGTCGAGAATGTTTTCCGGTAGCTTGCCGCTGACCGCTTCTTCTGTCGAAATACCCGTCACCGCCGCCATACGCGGATTCCACAACGTCACCCGTCCGCGCAGGTCCAAACCCACGATGAGCACGTCGGCAGCATCGACGAGAGCTCGATAACGCCGCTCGAACTCTTCGCGCTCACGCTTCAACGCGACTTTCTCGAACGCACGCGCAACGGTCGAAATGAGTTCGGCCGGGCGAAACGACTTGAGAACAAACGCGAATGCTCCGGCACGTAGCGCAGCGATGGCGACGTCGACCGTCGCATTGCCCGTGAGCAAAACGATTTCGCCATGCGGACACGCTTCACGAAGCGGTTGGATCAAATCCACGCCACTTTCGTCGGGGAGTTTGACGTCGACGACGGCCACGTCAAACCCTTCGCGCTCCGCATGTTCGCGCGCGTGACGACCTGTGGGCGCCAGAGCGACTTCCGCCTCGAGCTCGCTGGCACCTTCGAGGACATCACGCAGGTTTTTGGCCAGATTTTGGTTGTCGTCAACAATGAGAATTCGGGCCGTCACGCTGCTCCCTCCACCTGCGATGCGTACCACCTCGGCACGTCTTTCGGTACGGCTATTTCGAGGTTTTGCAAGGTAATTTCGGGGGGATTGCGGATTCGTCGCTCACGAACACTTTGCTTTGCCAAACAACGTGGTACAAGCCGCGGGCAATGCGGTTCGTGGATGAATGTCGAGTGAAGGTCGTGGCAGGCAGTGGCGGAAACGGCGCTGTCGCATTTCGCCGCGAAAAATACGTTCCTTTTGGCGGTCCTTCCGGGGGCGACGGAGGACGCGGCGGCGATGTGGTGCTCGAAGGAGACTCGGGCATGAGCACATTGCTCGATTTCGTCTACGCACGAACGGTCGAAGCCGAACGCGGCGAACACGGACAAGGCAGCGAAAGATACGGACGCGGCGGCGCCGATCGCATCGAACGCGTCCCCCTGGGCACGCAGATTTTCGATGCCGAAACCGGAGAACTCATTGCGGACGTCACCGAACACGCACAACGCGTCGTGGTCGTGCACGGAGGCCGCGGAGGCCGCGGAAACATGCACTTTGCCACCCCCGAAGAACGTGCCCCACGCCGCGCCGAAAAAGGCGAAGCCGGCGGAGTGCGCGAAATTCGTTTGGAGCTCAAAGTACTTGCCGACGTGGGCCTCGTAGGCTTTCCAAACGCGGGAAAAAGCACGTTTGTCTCGGCCGTGTCCCATGCTCGCCCCAAAATCGCCGACTATCCCTTCACGACCCTCACGCCGCATCTTGGGGTCGTCGAGATTGGTGGAGGTCGACGTGCGGGGGGCACGAATTTCGTCGTCGCCGACATTCCGGGGCTCGTGCCAGGAGCGAGTGAAGGCGTGGGGCTGGGCATTCAGTTTTTGCGCCACCTCGAACGCACCGGCGTTCTTTTGCACCTCGTGACGATTGATCCGGGTGAAGGTCGCGATCCGTTGAAAGATTATCGCGCGATTCGCAAAGAATTGAAGAAGTACAGCGAAGATCTGGCAGCACGTCCGGAAATCGTCGCGCTCACGAAAGCGGATCTGCCCGATGTTCGGGCTGCTTATCCGGCCCTCAAAAAACGGTTTGGCCGGGCAAAAATTCCGCTTCATCTCCTCAGTGCGGCAACGGGTGAAGGTATGCCCGAAATGATTGCGGCGCTATTCGAGGTCGTCAAGGCGAACAAGAAAGCTTCCTGAAAACTCGATTTTCCACAAATAGTTGACGGCCCAGACGCACCCTCGTATCATCCAGCTGCTTTTCGTCCTGAAAGGGGCGTTTGCATGCCCGAAGAACGCCGTCGTGATCGCACCAGGGCCGAACAGGTCGAGTCCGTGGATACCCGAGTTTCGATGCCTCCAAACAGCCGTGAAGGTGGACCCGAGAGCGGCGCGACGGGAACGCATTTCGTTCCGGGCACGGTCGTCAACGGAAAGTTCACGCTGCAACGAGTGATTGCATTCGGCGCGATGGGCACCGTGTTCGAGGCTCGCGACATGTTCGTCGAGCGCCAGGTCGCATTCAAGCTGATGCATCCGCACCTGATGTTCGATACCAATCTCGTCACGCGTTTTCGCCGCGAAGCCCAAGCGGCAGCGCGAATTCAACACCCGAACGTGGTCATCGTGTTCGAAGTGGGCAAACACCATAACAATACGTTTTACATTGCGCAAGAATTGCTGGTTGGAAAAACCCTTCGCCAGCTCTTGGATACTCGCCGCACGCTCGATTTGGCCGAGACTATTTCCATTGCGATCCCCATCATGGGCGGGGTCGCGGCAGCTCATGCTTGTGACATCATTCATCGCGATCTCAAGCCCGAGAATATCGTTTTTTCTCGTACTTCAACCGGGGAATTCATTCCGAAAATCATCGATTTCGGCATTGCCAAGGTCAATCAAGACATCGGGACCAACGTGCTCTCGCATTTTGGTTCGATCATGGGCACCTTGCAATACATGTCGCCCGAACAAATCGACGGTAAACCTGTCGATGCCCGAGCCGATGTTTGGGCCATGGGCGTCATGCTTTATGAAATGCTCACGGGCGAACGGCCTTTCGAGGGAGATTCCGCCGGAGCCATTCTCAACGCCATCTTGACCAAACCGCCAGTTCCTCTCG
>DAOMZH010000163.1:0-15141 GCA_035437985.1 Polyangium sp. (in: bacteria)
GGACCAATCTCGTTCGAATCGTGAGCCGACGAAATAGGGGCCCAAGCCGAGGGGCACTTGGGAAACCACTGGTTGATCGAGGGTCGGTCGAATGGTCTCGAAATGCGGGTAACTCGAGACTGGTGCGTAATCGGTCACCGGCTCGAATTCCAGGGCGATCAGGGGACGTCCTTCCAATGAATACACCTCGTAACAATGGGGGGTGACGACGACTCGCGCGAGATTTTTCGCAAAACCCCACCACATACGCCCGCCGATCATGGCCAGCTCATTCGTGAGCAAAAGCTGCGGCATGAATAAGAATGGGCCACCGGGTACGAAATTGGGAAAAGCGCCATCGACCTCGACAAACGGTACGCTCACTATTTGCTCGTAATACGTCATATTCGGCAAAAGCGTGGGAATCGTCATATGCGCGCCAAAGATGTCGTAGAAGAAGAGGATCAGGGGATGCGTGCCTTGGGGCGTCCACGGGCAGGGGCGAAGCGTCATTCCAGGAGGGAGGATCTCGAGCACGTTCGGCGTAGGCAAGACGATGGCGACGCCGCGCATGACGGCTTGTCCGGTGAGATGGATCTCGCCGAAGGGCAGGGGGGTATTCACGGCTTGCCCCCTTTGGACAAGAGCCCATTGCCGGCGTACCAATGCTCATCCCAGGATTTGGAGAGAGGTAGGAATTGGTTTTTCACGGAATCGGTGCGAGCAATGGCCCGAGGCACGCAAAAGTCGGGTTTGAGCGCCAAGGCTTTCGCGAATTCTTCAATGACTTCGTTTTTTTGACGAAGGCGCGACGCCCGAAGCATCTGCACGAGCGCGACGAATTTATCGGGCTGTTTGACCGAGTCGGCCCAAAATTGGTCCGCCCCGTCTATGCTGATGATCGATTGGATACCCGACCGGAGCATTTCGATTTCCACCCGATCGTCTGGAAAATCGTATTCGTCCGGTGAGAGCGCCATAATGAGCTTCATTCCCTCGCCGAACTTGGTCGGCGCTTTTGGCGCTGAAGCATTCATGACGGCAAAGACGATATCCGCGGTGGCTTGCACAGTGTGGGCAAACAAGGCGAGGGTTTGGCATGCATGGCGTTGCGACACGTAGGGCGAAATTTCGCCCAGTTTGGTGCGGAAAAACTCGACCGTTGCGGCCCACGCTTCATCCTCCGCAATGCACGAAGCGAAGATATTGTCGATTCTTTTGGTCAAATGGGCGCGACACGTTCGCCAGCGATTGTTGGGATCGGCATTCCCCCATTCTCGTGATAACATCGCATCGAGGATCATTTGGGGTTCGATGTGCTTCATGGCGCTCGTCGCAGTTTCGGCGGACATGATGAGCGGATCGCGCGAATTAGCCATGTATTGCTGGCAGGCGTAAAACGCCGCCGCAATGCCTTCATCCAGCATATCGTCGACGAAATCGACGAGCGTCGGACCGACGTGCGGTACGAAATTGGAAACTTCGGCGCAATACGCAGGGAGCTGATCGCCAGCACGCCATGTTTTGGATCCACTGCGGAACCAAAGGTTTTGCCCGAGCTCCTGGAACCATTCCATTTTCAACCAGAAGGGACGCACGGGACGCAAGTCGTACACGACGCCCCCGTCTTGCTCATGCGCGAGTGTTGCGACGAGGCCCAACAAGGTGACGATTGGTTGACTCGGATATTCGCGAATCTTTACGTGCATGGGCTCTTCGGCTTCACGCAAGTCGCGAAGGTGGCAAACCTTGATCGGTGTGCGCACAATGGCTTGGTAGGCCGCATTGTCCGGGCAATAGGTGTCGCGGAACTGTTTCAGCGTGTAAATATTGAGTGGTATTCCCGCCATGATCGGCTCGATGGAAAGAGCGAGCTGATTTTGGAAATCGTTCTCGAATGCTTCGCGCGTCCCCCAATTCGCATTGACCTCTCGAGAAAAGAGGGAGGCCCATTGCGTTGCCACGTGCAACCCGTCCGGTTCCGACGTTTTTTCGATCACTTCGCCCGACGAGATCTCGAGAATGACCCGCTGGATAGCTTGTTGACCAATGTCCGTTGCTGGAACTACTTCCGTGGATATTTCGAGGAGCTTCTGGGTTCCGATATTGTTGGTCATCCATGAACTTGGGGGGTGGATGATGGTCGACAGCGACGATGGAACACCTTGGACCTCGGATATCGTCACCGTGGTAATGGCATTGTCGACGAATGTGAATGCCGGAACGAGGCCCGAGCTGCGCACGGCCCATTCATCGCCCACGAGTTGACGCAATTGCACCGGCACCATGAACGTCACGTCTTCCGAGGCCCAGTCGCCGACGTTGTTACTCAAGGACGTGACCGATTCGTAGGAGGTGGCGACGAGATAGACATAGACATAGTCGTCGCGCGGGTCAGGCGTGCCCCAGACATCAAAGCGCCAATGAATGGGATTGGGCGTTTCGATGTTCATGGGAACATTGTAACAAGAGTCGAGGAAACTCTGCACGACGCTCTTTTTGGCGAGAAGCGGCAATACTCGCACGGTTCCGCTCATTTCGTAGGGCCCGGTCATTTCTTGCGTGTACAGACCGAGCGTCGTATTGTAGAGCGCTTCATTGTCGCTGGTCACGCCGCCATTCGGTGGATAAACGTTCCCTTGTTGGTCGTGCCAGATACGATCGACCGTTCGCCAAGCGATATTTGTAGTGCAGCTATATGTCATATCCACGGTGTAATAAAATGGAGCGACTGGATTGAGTTCAGCTACGTCGACCCCGTCTCCGCGCCATTCTCTCGCGACTTCGAGGCCCAGTGTTTCGATGATCGGCAAGGATGGCCAGCGATTGAGTCGAATGGCATAACCTCCCGTCATGTCTCCGGCGAGCATGGTCGGATCCGCAAGCAAGCCTCCCGCGTACCACGAGGCAATTCGCAATTTGCCATTCGTGAGTGATTGGTAGCAGTAGTTTTTTGTGCTATTCGCGTCCCGAAACTGTTTGAGGTTTATCGTATTGAAATAGAGGTTTGGTTTCAGCGGATTAATCATGGCTGCGGACGTGAGCGCCATGCGCGAGAAATTCGGGATGGTCGCTCCGACGTGCCCTGGCATGATGCCGAGCCCGTCGAGGACCCCCAAGTAATCGCGGCTGAAACTTTGCATTGCTGACGCCAGATTCCCGACGGAATCCCACGGCACATAGGGATTTTTCGCATTCATCGGCCAGGTGAAAGGCGTGGGCGGCGGACGCCGAACGACTTCGAGAATTGGCTGCAACTCGAGAGGTTTGCCGCGGTAATTCTCCGAAAAAACCTTGCTGCCAACAATCGCGACGGAGCTTGGCGAACGCGGATCGTACATCCAGTTTTTGGCCGTGAGTGGTAACCAGGTAGCAAAACCCTTGGGCCAGCCTTGTTCCGTGCGTCCAAACTTGAACGACAGTTCGGAGTCGACAAAAATAAATGGCGTGAGCCAAGCATAATCATGAAATACGAGCTGGCCATTCTCGCGTCGATACCATTCGACGGGAATGGTAAACATCGTTTCGTATTGCGACAAAAAGCCTAAATTCGCCACGTTTAGCTTGAGCGCACCATAATCGAGCACCATGAGTTGCACGTAGGGCAAAAACGCCCGGAAGTATCCAAGCTCGGGCGGGATGATGTTCGCGTAACCATCCACGAACATCTGCAGGGTATACAAATTGGCCCGCAAGGGAAAAATATGCGCAGTTTGTCCCTGAATCGAAAATGGAGCCTCGAGGGGCAGCGTGTCGTAAAGAGCGTGCCGCGGCTGGCTATACTTGGGCAAATTGTTCATCATTTCTTCTGCTAGCTCCGCTCGATGACCCACGCCGGAAGCGCCGCGAGGAATTGTTTGTCTCTCGAATCGGGCAAGGGCCCATAGATACGTGAAAACTCATAAGTCGCCGCTCCCGCCAGACCATGAGCGGCTTGGCGAGCATAATCGATGCATCGATAGTGGTTCATGCGCTCGTACACCCATTGCACGTCCTCGACCGTACGTTCGATTCGCGGCAATCCAAGGAAGTTGCGCAGTTTCGTTCGTTCTTCCTCGGTCGCCAACTCAAAGAGCCGAATGAGCATCAAGGTCCGTTTTCCTTCGTAGATATCACCGCATAACTCTTTGCCGTATTTTTTCTCGTCACCCTCCAGATTCAGGAGGTCATCCTGAATTTGAAACGCCGCGCCAAGAAAAAATCCAAATCGAATGAGCGAGTCGGCGTCGATTTGTCCGTACGTACCAATCAGCGCCCCAGCCCGGCTCGGATGAATCGTCGTCAACCAACAGGTCTTTTTCAAAACCATCCGCATGTAATCGGCTTCCGTTACATTCGCGGGATTGTCTCGACGCCATCCGAGCTCCAATGCTTGCCCTTCCGCCGATTCTTGCCCCATTCTGTCCGTCTCGACCATGATCCGCGTGGCCAACGATGCTCCCAAGCGATGATGATTGTCCCTGAGCGGCTTCATGCTGATGTGCGCCAACATGTCTCCCGCATTGATGGCGAGCGGGATGCCTTCTTTGACATGCAATGCAGGTGAGCCTCGACGTTGTTCGCTTTCGTCCTGAATGTCGTCGTGGATCAGCATTGCATTGTGCATCAATTCAATTGAAACAGCCGTGAGCACCGCGTCTTGTATGGATCGGCCAAACGCACAGGTCGTGGCAATGCAGAGGGATGGCCGAAAAGCGCGCCCCCCACGGCTCGGATAGTCCGCGACGAGGTTGTAAAGATACTCGCGTGGCTCGGCCTTCGGCAGGTAATCGAACAACACTGCCCGGGTTGCACCACCGTATTCGGTGAGGACATCCGCGACCAAGTTTGTCATGACACTCCTTGCGTCGTCGCCGGTGCTGGTTTCACGGTAATCCGAATATTTCCATAAGCGACCCCCGTATCCTTGTCGATGATTCTCGCCGTGTATTTCGCGGCGTGCTGATGCGCGTGAATCGTCACGGCAATGACGAGCGAGCCATCTTCGTGATGAAAAGCAATGGCATTCGCGGGCAAGTTTGCCTGTGGATCATTTGCCTCGACCTTCGACACGGCGTAGGTGCGCATGGCAATGAATGGATCAGGCAGATCGACGTGGACATCGGTGGGCAACGCCGCCATGATGCGAATGATCGGGTCGATCCGCGCGGCCATGGGCCTTGTTGGATTCGCCGATGGGCGGATATTGCCAAGTGGGTTTTCGTTTTGCGTGGAATCAATCGGCGGTGCATGGCCCGTGAATCCCGATTGTGGCCCATGGGGGACCGCTTGTGGCGCAGGCCTAGCATCTTGGTGGTTCTGAACGGGAGGGTGATTGTGGTTCGTCGGCCAAAACGGCGGCGCAGCGGGCTGCTGCTGCGGTCCAAAATGCCCCTGGTAATGCGGACCGTAATGGTGTGGATAGCCGGGAGGGCCGCCATGTCCGTCCCAAGGCGGCGGCTGGGGACCCAATGCGTAGGGCATGCGCATGATTTGCATCCACCACGACATGATCGACCACCACCATTGCATCGCCATCCACGGCGCGTTCATTGAGGGAAAACCACCCCATGGAGGAGTCGGCCCGGAGCCGTATTGTTGCCCATTCCCCCCCCAGGGCGACATCCAGGGCATTTGCATTCCTTGTCCCACCGTATGCATGGCCCAATCGACCCACGATTGAGCCATTTTCGACCACGCTTGCCACGCAATCGCCGAAATATCGGGACCCATGGCCCCTCGAGGATGAGGATACGGATGAGGAGAATGGTGCGGAGGGTCTTGGGGGTTTGGATGGCTGGAATGATGCCCAGCTGATTCATACATGCTCTGCTGCTGACGCATACGCGCCGCTTCTTCACCTTGTTTCAAGTAATCGTCGATCACTCGATATGCGCTGTTTACGGCGCCAGCAATGAAGTTTTGTCCCGCTTGTTGGCCGTTATCCTGCTCGGGAGCCCGAAATGCCATGGAAACGGACCGAATGGGCCCTCCTCGTTCCGGAGGTGTACGTTTGACTCGTAAAACCTGATCGTCCAATGTACTCATGTGCCTACCGCCCGTCCTTCATCATGGATGGTCGTAACCAATAATCGTGCTCAGCGCGGGACTTCCCGATAACGCGTGCGCTGCGAGTTTGCCCGACATCACGGCGGATTCGATACATCCCGAATCGAGTCCGCTTTGCGTCCAATCCCCGGCGATGGTCAGATTATCGAAGGTCATGTCGAGTGGAGAAATTCGATATTTGATCGTTCCCGGAAGAGATAGGGTATACCGTTCCGAGGGATTGACATTTGCGGTCCAGTATTGCGTGTCGAAGCGTTTTTCGCCCCGAAGGTCGTCTCCTTCCGGCGTGCCGTCCAATTCCGAAGCCAAGATTTCCCAACGAAAGGAACCATCTTTTGCTACGGCTTTGGGCCACAAGGGCTTGATGTCGTGAGACAAGAATCGAATTGAATTGCCCCGAACGACCTGACGCATCGCTTCGACATACTCGTCGCTTCGAACCATACCCGGTGGCGTCGCATCGGGCAAAACCGAACAAAAATAAGCAATCGAGCCGATGGGTTTCGACCAACCTTCGGCGCCGATGAGATGGCTCATATCGGCCCAGGTATCGAATGGTTCGACATATCCCGAAAGATTGACCGGCGGATGCCGCCACCCGAGTTCTTCCGTATCCTCGCGCATCCACAATTGGAACGATTGCGTTGCGACGGAGCGCACGTGTTCGGTCATGGCTCGCCAACGAGGCGATCGCTCGATGAGCTCCTTGCCCACATGGGGAATCACGGAAATGGGCACACCCAAGACGACGAAATCAAAATCCTCGACGACATGTAGCGTTTTCGTTCCCGCAAAACGCGTTTCCCAAGGCGACTCGAATTGCACATTTTCGCGCCGAAGCGTGTCGCCATCTTCGAGCTGATCGTATAGGCATTGGGTGGGCCAACAAGGCAAACCATCGATCTGCACGAAGGGATGATATTCATGTCCGTGCTTGGTTTTCGCTTGCACATCGAATTCAAGCGCCTCGACGTACGCGTTTTCTCCTGGAACGCTCGGGGCCAGCTTGACGTTTTTCAGGCGATGGAAAAACTCGAAACGCACGCCGCGTTTTCGCAACGCCTCGTACAAGGGCGAAAATACGATTTCACCCATACCAGCAGTCATACGCCAAAAGAGCGAGCCACGGTATGTGAAAAACATGCGCATGGCCCCGCGCAAGGCGACGCCCGCGGCAATGCGAGGTCGTGAAACGTCCCCTTCCTCGAAGGCGAAAACGAGATCATAAATGCCGCGCACGAATCCAGAATCCAGCGACCGCTTGTTCGCGCCGCAGAATCCAAGCCATTCGCGCCAATCATAATCGTTGATGGCGTCAAACCCCCGCGGGTCGATTGCCAATCCAAAGAGAGTTGCGCCGCGCAAAATGGTAATGATCAGGTCCACGACTTCCCAGATGTGCAATAACTCCCTGTCCCCACCAATGAGCATTTCGAGCTGCCTGCGTGCGGCGCTGGCAATTGCATCAATGAGGGGCATCAAGAATTCGCCGTTACGAAATGGCGGAGGAAAAGCCACTCCCAAGGCGACGCGCAGCATATCCGCCGCCTCGAAGATGGCCGCGATGGTCGCAAGTTGACCGTAACGAAGGAGGCGTTCTGCTGCTTCGACGAACACCTCGGGACCCGATGGATTTGGCGGTGCCGACGATTCACAACCAGATTGGCCCTGCTTTTGCGCCGCTGACCGCAAGAGTTCGAGAAGGAGGGAAATGGCTTGTCGTAGATATCCGCTGACCGAAAGCGGGTTATGGTTCGCGATGGGATCCCCAGGCAAACCTTTCCCTTGAGGAAAATAAGCCACCCACGGCTCCCACCCTCCACTCGGTACTCGATCGACCACCGCCACCCAAGGAGCCGGTTCGAATGCTTCTTGCCATGTCGTAATCCGGCAGGTGCTCGGATCTCGATTGAGCTCGGCATAACATTCGCGCATGAGCTTGAATGCATTTTCGTAAAACCCGAGCCACAGGTGTAGTCCGTGCTCTTCGATGCGATTGGCCACGCCCCGGCTCGATGCACCTTTGCCGCCAAGCCGAAATCCCATCTGAAATACGGTCACTTCGTAGCGGCCGCAATGATCGGGACGGCTCAATTCGTAAGCCGCGGTCAGGGAAGCACACCCACCCCCTACAATGGCAACGCGCTTTTTCTTGTGCACATTCATTCGGTTCTACTTTCTACGTTTTTGGCAAAGGATTCGTCCCTGCGAATGGGTATGGTCTAATGTCGCTCGCCGACCTGCGACGCTGTCAAAATGCAATGCGTCCAGTTGTCCCAACTACTTGGCTTATGTGTTGCAAACAAGTCTCTCGACGTTCAGGTCCAAACAGCGATTTTTATCTCTTGCCAGTTGTAGCAAGGACAGTCTGTTAAAATCGATAGGCGGCGTAGTTGAGAAAACAACGTCCACACGCGAATTCTAGTCAGAAAGTGTGGCCCTCTGCAATGCATTTTGCCGCGCGTGGGCCCCAAAGAAAGCAACGCAGGAACTTCGAACGCTTGCGCGGCAGAGGTCACCCTATTCACTCTCCGCCACCTGCCCAGGGCGATGGGCGCCGACGTGCATGACGACGCTCATCGCTGCAAATTCACCGCTCCATTTCAATCTTTCCTAAGCTAGTAAAGAAGTGGACGAAGATGCACCTATCGTTGCGAAATGTCACCTCGGCGGCTTTTTGGTGGCCGTCATGATGGGATTAGCGTCGCCTGGATCTGCGACGCGTTTTGGTCGAACCGAAAACCATGGGACAAACCACTGACACGCTCGAAGCCAACAGCGCGCGGCGATACGAAGCCGAGATTCAAGCCGTCGCTTGCTATCGGGATGGGGTTCGTGTATGTAGGCTGTACACGAGAAGTTGCGTATCCGTACGACAAGCAGCCGATTGAACTCGAAAGAAGTGAGTGCAGCGGGGTTGATTTAATGAGTCGTGGAGGTCGAAGCATGCGGCGAACATTGGGATATTGCGGGCTTGCGTTATGCGCGATCGTGAGTTTTCTGGGTTTGGCACGCGCAGACGTCGCGCCAAACCCGGAACGACCCAAAGACTGGAACGAATATCCAGAACCCATGCCCGAAGTGCCGGATGACAAACCGTTGGAGCGTCGTCTCGTGCCGCTGTTGGCGCTCGGTTTGGCAGGATGCACCCTCGTCGTCACGGTCCGACGCAAACGAACGATTCGCCAGCCGAGGACCTCATGAGTTTTCTTTTTGGAAATGGCCGATTCGAGGCAGCGAATGATCCCATGGGGGTCGTGTCCGAGCGTTTCGGGTTGTGGAAAGTCACGTTTTTATGGAGCGATCGCGTTCCGCACGGATTCTTTGCGAACGACGAATATTGGCTGCCGGGCGTCGATACCCAAACCAAGCAGCCAGTGCTCATTCATCCGCGTGGGTATGGATTCGCGTGGGCGAAAGACCTCGCATTCGAGGCCATTGCGAAGCGTGTGCAATCGTTGTCGCTGCCTGGAACCGTGCCGATTTTGCATGTGGGTCGGGGCGTGGTTTTTGCGCAGCCGCTCCCGGTACGACCTCGACCCGTTTTACAGATCGAACACGCGGCCCAATTGGCTCTCGATGCGGCAATCATCACGGCCCGATTGCATGCGGAAGGCGTTGGTCGCCTCGGGTTTGGCCCGTCGCATCTGCGTTTGCTCGACGATAACGGACGTTGGCAAATGCACTGGCTGATTCCGGGCATTTTCGAGATCGATTTGCTCGATGCGCTCCAGTCCATGACCGCCAAAGAACGCAAACGGGAAGGCCGCCTGGCGAGCTGGAAAAACGATCTCGGTCCTGTTCAAAGCGACGTGTGGAGGCTGTGCCGGTTCTTTTTTTCGCTCGTCGATTCCAAGTCAATGGCGGAATCAGTTTCCGCCCTCGTGCGCCTACGCGATGAAGGCCCAGACGCAGCAGGCATCGATAATGCAGCATCTTTGGCGCGTCATTTTGCGACAATTGCTGGCTTGTCGCAAGCAACGGTTGAATCGCTGCCGATTGTGTGTACCTTGCCGCGGGTATTCCCGAATTGGGACGAAGTCATTGCGGATGGTGAGGAATTACTCGCGGCAGAACACCATTATGACAGATCAATGCGGCTGCCTCTTGGCGTTGCGTATCATCAACGGGCAAGTCGATCGTGGGCATCTGGGAACCTCGAAGCAGCGCTTGGCGATGTGGATATGGCGATTTCGCACGATTCTCATGGGCGTTATCATACGACGCGGGCGATCCTGCTCGACGCAATGAATCGGCGCGCGGAAGCACAGGAGGCGATTGCACATGCATTCGATTGTTTCGCGAAACCAGAGCCGGAAGATCGTTGGGGCGAAAAGGAGGACAATTCCCAGGAACTGAGCCGCGCGTACTTCACGCGTGGGATATTGGCTTGGCGGGACGGACGCCTCGATGAGGCCGATGCTGATTTGCGCCAAGCAAACAAACTGCATTCGTCACCGCAGGTTGTGCGGGCAATGGAGAAATTGGGGTCGAGGCGGCGATAGCTTTTGGTGATGCTGGCATGTTGCGGGAGCGTCCCGCAGGTTTTGGGCTGGCCTTCGGATGTGTCCAATATCAAGTCTGAACCGAGCAGCGGGCGGAGCACATGCACCAACGACTCTACGATGTGAAGTGGAGCCGCACGAAATGTACGGTGGCGGAAGTTATCGAGTTTATGGCAGACTAGGTCTTCGATCATGCGTACCACCTGGATTGTGCAGACGAATGTCGAGCCGGAATCAACATCGCCCGCAGCGCTGCGCCGAGCGTGTGCCGCGGAGCAATTGCCGTTTTACGCGGTGTCGGTAATCCCGGGGTCGGCGACGCTCCCCAAATTGCCGTCCATTGACGGGCCCGTGGTGTTCCACGGCCGCACAACGCTGATTCTCCGCGCTTTTGAACACCCGAAATGGCGACGCGGCGTGTTCTTCGACCCCGAGCAATTTCAACACCGCGCTTACGTCCACGCGTATGGCGAGCGAATGCTCAACGCCGATGCGCAGATCCTTTCATGGGAAAAACTCCTTCATCTGCCCCTCGCACCCGACGAGTTTGTCTTCCTGAAACCAAACGACGATCTGAAGCACTTTACCGGTGGCGTTCTCCGATTTTCCGAGTGTGCCGATCTTTATGATGCGCTACGTCGGTCGGCGCGTCCCATTACGCCGACATCGGAAGTCGTTCTGGGCAAACCTTTTGAGATTGATGCGGAATGGCGTCTTTTCGTCGTCAATGGCGAGGTCGTGACCGGAAGCATGTACAGGCCGAGCGGCGATTCGTATGTTCCTCGCGAATTGGTCGAATTTGCGCAGAAAGCAGCGGCGGATTGGATGCCGGCAAGCGTGTTCGTGCTCGATGTCGCGCGGACGAATCAATCGTGGAAAATCGTCGAATGCAACTGCTTTAATGGCAGTCGGTTTTATGCGGCTGACGTGGAGCACCTCGTGCGACGAGTCTCCGCGTTTCAGGAGCAGGTTTGGTGATGGTGACCCACTCGACGCCGAGGTCGCAATGAGCAACCAACAGCAAAGGCAACGCCAATTTATCGAAGCGGAGCACCAAATCGAGCGGCGCCGGGCCATTGAAGCACCTCGTCACCCGCATGACGAGCGATGGGGATACTGGGGAATCGGAGTGCTGCGAGTGCAACTAATTCGCCGGCCTGCATTCGGCGTCGGCGTCTGCTATGAAGTTCGCGGCGAGTTTGGCAACTTGCGCCTCTTTCGGTCGCGGACGAGTCCACATGACAAGGAACTTTTCGTGGGGCACGAGAAATTGGACGCCAAACCATCGTTTCTATATCGGATTCTACGGGGTTTCGAGGAAATTACGGTTCCGTTGCATTTGCCCCGTGTGGATTACGGGGTTCTCGACGGAGAGCGTTTTGAGTTCGCAATTTTTGCAGGCATGGTAATCGCGGCGCGGTTTATGTGGCGCCGCGGTGAAGTGGCTCCAGGTTGGGAGCCCCTGGTCCAATTGTCGGAAACACTTATCAAGGATTTCGACACGCGCGAGGTCATTGATGAAAGGAGTTCGGCATCATGAAACCGCTTCTGGACCGCTTCGTCGATTGGATTTGCAATGACGCGGACGTACCTCCGTGCACTGCGGACGTTCGTATCGACACAGGTTTCGGTGTTTGCCGCGGCGCGGAGCATCTTTTTCGCCCGGCGACACCCGTCATCATTGCCGCTTTTGGCAATGGGGCTGGTGCAGTGGTCGTAGAAGGCGAGGACGAAATCACCGGGCTGTGGCACCGCGTTTCGTACGTCTATTCAGCGAATGCAGAGTTGATCGACCGCGTTTGCATCACCTCGGCTATTATTCCCAATCCGTCTAATTTAGCAACAATTGGATCCGGAGTCGACGAACACTACCTGCATAGCGTATTCGGTTTCAGACCGTATTCACCTTCGGAAAGTCAAAGAGGAATGTCTTTGGCCGACGCGGAAGCGCTCGTATCCGCAACCGTGGGCAGACCGCTCGTGTATCAATTCGACGACGAAGAAATAGCCTACAATCGACAGGGCGCTCTCGTGAGTGACGAGCTGTTTTACATTCCGTACATATGGATCGGATGTGCCGGATACGTCGTGGAACGTGCCGCGTCCGTTGTCAGAACATTGGGATCTGGGATAGACGTGGAAAGTCAAATTTGGGCTTGGTATCGAGGCGTGACGCACGAACCACAAAATTTGGAGGTCATGGCGGTGCACGATAGGGTGGAGCTCGAGAGGCTTCTCCGAGAGTTAATCGGCAATTATCGATTCCGAACAGAAGTCGCGCCCCGTCTTGGGTCTCTGCCATGCTTGATCGAGGATCTCCAGCTATATCGAGTTTGCGAGCACCTTCGAAGAGCAGAAATCAACAATTGGTTTCAATTCCGGATCGTCGCCAACGAATCCAGCATGGTCTGATTGTGCAATATCGCCGGAGACTGTCCGCGCCTCAGGAAAATACCCAGAATAACCAACGCTTCTCGATTGATACCAGTTTGCAGCTGACGAACCCGTTTAATGAGGCTAATATAGACCCATGAGTCTCGAGAGCATGCGATCCATCATCGTTGACTGCAGGGGAGTTCAATCCGAGGCGGATTTCTGGTCTGTGTATATCCGGGCGACAGAACCGGAAGGGGTGGAGTATTTTGGCCGTAACCTTGACGCCTTTTGGGACGGTCTGCATGGAGGCCCAGGGTGGCCTGGCCAATGTGAGCTCAGGTTTGTCAATACCGAATCATTGCAAGATCTTCGTAATGGCCAGTTTGTCGAAGCATTGCGCGATATCGCAAGTCGGTCGACCCTGGTGAAGGTCACGCTCGACTTGAACGGCGAGTCTCGGAGTATTACGAGGAAGCTCGATGTTTGAAACCAAATTGCCTCACAAACGCGGAAAAACTAGCAGACTGTTTCGTGGGACCTCGTGACAATGTCCACAGCAATCGAGAATCTGTTATTCCGGTCGTACGGCACGCACGGAGTAAAATCAATTACGATTCGTGAAAATGTTCTGACGCTCGTCGTTGCGCCTTGGACTGCGCTGGACGATGAGCTGACGGCAAATTTTTCCCACGCTCGACTGCGGTACATCGAATCGGAAAAGGAAGATTTGGACGGGTTGGAATTGCCGTGGGATATCATTGCCGTAGATTGTGTGGACATTGGTGGTGAAAAATGGAAGTTTTGCTTGAGGTGCTCGAAGATTGAAATCGGTTTTCTCGCCCAATGGCCCAAAACCGCCACCACGACATGACGAATCATTGCGCAGACCTTATTCGAGCTTGCCGGTTTTGCGGGAACGTGCTCTTCTTGGGTTGGATAGCGCCATGATCGGAAAAGTCGCAGTTCCCGCATCTACTTTTGAGAACTATTGCCCTGAGCTACTCGAATTGGCCGGCCATTGCCGCGGGACGACGCTCACGGAAGTGCCCCATGATCGCGTGCTTGCGCGTCGCCTCGCGCTTGCAGTCGATCAGGGGATCGCGCGACTCGAGCCACATCCCGACGATGATCCGCGGTGGGCGTGGCGCTTTGGCGGAAAGAGCAGCCTGTCGCACTACAGGCCGATTATCGACGACCTTCTTGGTCGGCGCCTTCGGGTGTGCCCAGACGATGATGAAATCCGGTGGTTATGCATCGTGGAAAGGGTGTATTACTGCGACAACGACTTTGCTGCCGAACTGTTTGGCCGGCTCATTGTGCGCGATCCGATGAACCTCCGTTGGATGATCGCTAGCGCCATTTGGGTGAATGCGCTTTCGGGCGTCGAAACAGCAGTCACGCTTCGAGAAGAATTGCTTTTCCTGAACGAGGTACGTCCCGATATTGCCCGCCATCTCGAACAATTGCGAAACGCGGACGATGCGCATGGTCGTTGGGTGGGTGGGTTTGGCATGGCCGTATTCGAGCACGGCACATACGGTACAACGCGCTACGGATGGGGTGGTTTTCCCGCGCAAAGATGATAGGGCAACAACTCACCTTTCAATCACCATGACCTCACGATCCAGTCCGAACTCTTCGCCCACAGAATCGAGCATTCCTTGCATCCTTTGCGGTGCCTTCATTTCTTCCACCATCGAGAATCCTCGCAACGGGGATCGCCACGAAGCACTGGTATGCGGTACCCATTCGGATGAGGAACTCACCGCACAAGGCCTCGATGTCTCACGCGCGGGCACCGATGCGGGTGGTCGTGACCTTCATGAAGGCTACGCTCGAAGCGCTGACCGAAGAGATGGCACACAATCCGAAGATCTTCGTCATGGGTGAAGGCATCGGCGTGCGCGGCGGAAACTTCGCCACCACCAGTGGCTTGTTTGCCATCCATGGCCCCGAACGATTGCGCGATACTCCGATCTGCGAGCGCGGCTTTGTAGGACTCGCGGGTGGCGCAGCGATGACCGGCACGCGACCCGTGGTGGACTTCATGTTCGCCGACTTCGTGCTCGATAGCGTCGGCGAGATCATCAATCAAATCGCCAAGATGCAATACATGAGCAGCGGCCGCTTGAAGATGCCTGTGCTGATGCGCGGTTGCATTGGAATTGGGCACAACGCTGCCACCCATCACAGCGGCAGCTACTACTCCATGTATGCGCACTTCCCTGGCCTG
>DAOMZH010000164.1:0-12934 GCA_035437985.1 Polyangium sp. (in: bacteria)
CAACGCCTGGCGGCGTGCCCCACGATGCTTGAAAATCCTGATAAACACGCTCTCAGGCTGTGTATTCGCCGCCACAACAAATGCCAATGATGCGGAGTGCCAGGCGCTTCCTCGACGCTTCGTGCAGCGTGAGCCGCGAATTACGCACCTGATCTCCGATTGAAATGAGGGAATACTGACGGCTGATCGCTCCCGAATCTGGCGCCACGATGGATCTGCCGTGGCAACGAGATGCGCAAAGCATTGGCATTCCCACGGATATCGTTCCGTCCATACGAAATGTCAACAATGTGGTGATCGCGCTTGGGAGTCCAATGGTGCTCGTCCCGAACCTTTGGGTGGGCCTCGCGCCAAACCCCCTCTTGTCATGCAATCTCCAATGGCGTTCGCCTCGTGCATTTTGGACATACATTCACGTCAAGGGCGAAGACGTGTCTGAGAAACCATGCCCAAGGGTTCCGACACTTGTGGCCGACATCCATACATCGCCGAAATCACGGCCGCGTTCGTGCGTGCGACCCTGATGCGCGGCGGGCCAATAATGCACACAAGTCATTCAAGGCCAAAGGTTTTACGAAGTGCGCGTCGAACCCAGCCTCGAAGGATTGACGTCGATCTTCCTGTTGACCGTAACCCGTCAGAGCAATGATCAATGTATCTTTCAGTCCGCCAGCTCGCATCATCCGGCACGCGTCGTAACCGTTCAAGTAGGGCAAACCAATATCGAGCAAAATGACGTCAGGACGCTCGGCAATTGCCTTATCTACTGCTTGTTTTCCATCATATAGAACAATTGCGTCGTGGCCCTCCAACTGGAGCAACAATGCCATTGATTCGGCAGCATCACGATTGTCGTCCACCACGAGCAATCGCAACCTGGGCGCAATCTCGCAACCCGCAGGTGTTCCCTTGAAGCCTTGTGCCGTTTGACGCTCGCTCTGTGCCGGCAATCGAAACAGGAATTCGCTCCCTTGCCCTCGGCCTGCACTGTGCGCTTCGATGGTGCCGCCGTGCAATTCGACGATGCTTTTTACCAACGCCAAACCAATTCCCAGGCCGCCTTCCGATCGATCCAACGTGCGGTCCACTTGGTAGAAGAGTTGGAAAAGATTACCCAAAGCCTGCGGATCGATACCGCGGCCATCGTCTTTGACCCGTACAATCGCCTGGGGTTTGTCCGGTGTGCCGGCACGTTCGAGGGATACTGCAATTCGGCCTCCGTCGTCCGTGTACTTGGCGGCATTGTTCAACAAATTGCAGACGACTTGGGCAAGCCGCGTCGAATCGCCATCGACGTAGATCGGTTCTGAAGGCAGCGTCGTCGTCAGGGTATGTCGTCGTGACGCAATCGACGTGGTAGTCGCTTCGACGGCATTTCGGACCACGTCCGCAAGATCGATTCGAGCCCGCTGGAGGGTGATTTTTCCGCGAGAAACACGAGAAACATCCAGCAAATCGTCCACAAGCCGCACGAGGTGGTCGACTTGCCGCTCGATGATGTCCCTAGCGCGCGCGAGGGCGGGGTCCTGGGGATCCACCCGGTGGAGCAGCTGCACCGCATTGCGAATCGGTGCGAGAGGGTTCCGCAGTTCATGCGCGAGCATGGCCAAAAATTCGTCTTTGCGTCGATCAGTATCCCTAAGCGCCGCTTCCGCACGCTTGCGCTCGGTCACATCGAGCGCAGTCGCATAATTCAACTTTCGGTTTCCGACGCGGACGGACCGAACCATGACCACGACATCGCGCAGCTCGCCGGATTTCATCTTATGGAGCGTCTCCAACATCAGGGGCTCGCCGTCGAACGCCCGACGCGAAAGTTCGACGACTTCGGGTGCGAGCAGTTGCGCATCGAAATCCGGGATACGTAGCGATCGCAATTCGTCGCGCGTATACCCAAGCGCGCTAGCGGCGGTCTCATTGCAATCCACAACCTGCAAGGTATCAGGATCAATGAGGTATGCGCTCAAGGGCATAGCCTCGAACAAGGCGCGGAAACGTTCTTCGTTTTCCTTGAGCGCCTTCTCGGCAGCCCGGTGTTGCGTCACATCGACGGCAACCACGACCGCACCAATGACCGTTCCGTCTGCATCCCGTACCGGTGCGGCATGATTGAGGAAAAACCGTCGCTCGTGCGTATCGAATCGCTCACTTTCGACAAGTTCTGCACGAACGGTTTCGCCTTTCAACAGCGCCCGAGCCATCCCCCATTCGTGCGCTTGAATTCGCCGCCCCGTATCCGGCCAATATCCCACCCAGTCGCCATAAGCCTCCCAATGGGGAGTATCTGGAACCGTCCCCCAGATTTCCTCGCAGGCGGCATTGGCCCGAACGATTCGGCCTTCGCGATCGGCAATCACGACGCAGACCGGTACCGCGTCGAGAACGGCTGACAAAAGCCGGCGTTGTCGGTCCACGTCATCCGCTGCTTGCTTGCGCTCCGTGTCATCCGTCAACATGCCGATCACACGAAGCGCTTTGCCCTCGGGATCGCGTTCGACGACCAGACCTCGGTCCGCAATCCACCGCCACGTGCCATCTTTGCGTCGCATTCGGTATTCGTACTGGAAATATTCGGCGCGGCCTTCAAGGTGGTCGGTAAGCGCACCGAGAACCAGCGGCAAGTCATCGGGGTGGACCACGCTTTTCCACGTGTCGATGTGGGGTACGAACTCCCCGGAGGCATACCCGAGCAATCCGGGCCATTGCCCTCCGTACACCGCATTGCCAGTCCGGACGTCGACGTCCCAAAGCCCCAGATTGCCGGCTTTCATGGCTAAATCCAGCCGCTGTTCGCCGACTTTACGCTCGGTGACGTCGCTCGCGACGCCAAGCACCTTGAGCGCACGACCTCGACCATCACGTTCGAACACCGTATTACGGCTCGAAAACCACCGCCATGAGCCGTCCTTGTGTTGCACCCTGTATTCGATGGTCGCCGTATGCCCGTCTGGCATTTGCTGCAAACGCGCGAAGTGGGCCAGGCAATCTCCCAGGTCGTCCGGATGAATTCGCCGGGGAAAAATCCTCCCTTGCATCGCGTCGATTTCTGCCGGAGAATAACCCAAAATTTCCTGAGCCAGCAAATTGGCATACAGGTTTTTCCCTTCTACCACATCGTAGAGATACAAGACGCCGGGCACGACCCGGGCAATTTCACATTCGACGCTCATGCGCTGCTCCGAGGCGCGGAGCGTGGAAATGGTTTCGAGGGCCGACGCGAGAGCTTGGTCGGTTTCATTCAGGCGGCTCCTGAGAATCGCCATTTCTGCATTCAACCTGGAAATCTCGTCAATCTTGGCCATACGAACCTGCAATTCACACACCCGTCCTGTGTATACGCTTTGCAGACTGTGGTGTCGACTTCCCGCGGAAGAAGAGGTCGCGTGATGGGCAGGCAGATTGCGATCCGGCGCCGGCGTTTTTGGGCGGAATTTGTGGAAGAAGCCCAAGACGCTGAACAATCAATAATAAAAGGAAGGCCTCAGGCGCTTGGCAATGGCGCAAGAAAGTCCAAACAGGCCCAAAATCAAATGACCATTCGCCCGCCGAGCCGCATCATAAAGTCCTCCCACCATGGGCACATTGGCAATCAGATCGCCGAAACTCCACAATTCTTCGATTCGCGTAATCGTCAGCCCTGGCTCTTCGCTTTTCAACTCGAAGTCGTAGACGAGCATCGTGCGCAGGGGATACGTGTATATGATGAGCGACCTCAAATTCATGATACCGTCGACCATGGCGCGTCCGCGCTCTCCGCGCTCGTCGAGTTGGATCCCGACCTGAGCAATATCGAAATCGAACTTGAATGTACAATGAAATCCCCGCCGTCCTTTCTCGAAAGTGCGCCATCCCCTCACGCGCACGAGTGGATCGAGAAATTCGACGTTGCTTGAAAGATAGGGAAAAATCTCGCGCGTTACGACGTCCATGGGGACGCTCGTGTCATAAAGGATCCGCGTAAAGCGGGCAAAATGATTGCGTAATTGATCCACGATCTTCTGGCTTTGTGTGTCCATGCCCTGCACGACGAACCTCCCCGGTCAAAAGATGCCCCACATCACCCTGGGCGATTGATTCATGGTCCCGGGCGAGGCGGCGCGGGAGGGAGAAATGCGTAGAAATCAAGCGAGCTTCGGTCGCTCGACATGTGGCGTACGCTGCCGACACATGGGGTTGTGCGACGGGAGATGCCAGCGAGCGTTATCGGACACCTTGACAATTGTTTATGGAGCGCCTTGTAAAGCGATGGGGGGTCGAAATGCAAAAAATACGAGAAGAGCAAGCTGATCCTAAGACTCGGGGGGCGCGGCCGCCATTTCCGCCTCAATCCCAGGAAAAACCAGGGGTCGAATCGCACATGCAACCGCGGCCCGATTTTGGCGAATCTTCCTACCGTGGCCACGAGCGTCTTCTTGATCGAGCGGCGTTGATCACTGGGGGCGATAGTGGGATCGGGCGTGCCGTGGCGCTGTCGTTTGCCCGCGAAGGTGCGAACGTCTCCATTGCCTATTTGAACGAGCACACGGACGCGGAAGAAACGATGCGCTTGGTCACGACGACCGGGCGCACGTGCGTGACGACTGCTGGCGATATCGCAGATAATGCCCACGCAAAACGGGTTATCGATGATACGGTGGCTCGATTCGGGCGCATCGACATTTTGGTCAACAATGCGGCCGTGCAGGATAAAGCCGTCGAAAAATTCGAGGATCTGACAGTCGACCGGATCGAGCGCACCTTTCAGGTGAATATCATTGCCATGTTCAATCTGGTGCGTCATGCATTGCCCCATATGCGTCCAGGCGCAACCATCATCAATGTCGCGTCGATTCAAGCGTATCGGCCAAACCCGTCGATCATCGATTACGCAACGACCAAAGGTGCTGTCGTCACGTTCACCAAATGTCTCGCCCAGGAGCTCATCAAACGAGGGATTCGAGTGAATGCGGTCGCACCGGGTCCCGTGTGGACGCCGCTCATCCCTCAATCATTCGATTCCGAAAAAGTAAAGCACTTCGGAGAAAATTCGCCCATGGAGCGTCCTGCCCAACCGGTCGAATTGGCCCCGGCCTTCGTTTTTCTGGCTTCCGAGGAGTCGCGATACGTCAACGGAGAGATTCTGGGGGTGACGGGCGGAGAACTGCTGGCCTGAGAGGGTGTCTAAGATGGTGTCTATCAGGATATCCGGCCCAAGCTGGGTTTGTCCGCCCCGGGCCCCCCGAACGAAGTCGTACTCACATGGCGCCACGATCAGCTTCCTCGCATGGGAGTTCGTGCCCGACTGATTTTCGTGCCCCGCGACCGCCAATCACCAAGGGGCTGTCGCCTCCAAGTGGCGCAAGATCGGGCCCAGTACGGGATCCTCCCAAGTATCTGGAAGAGGCGGGTGAAAATAGGCCGCCAACGTTTCTGCATCGACACTCGGAGCCGTCATGCGGCCCACGCTAGATTTCGCGAGACTGTACCGTTCGAAGTCTTGGTGCTCGTGGCGAAAGGTCGAAAAGGCGGACGAAGCACGGTTGCAGCGTATCGCAGCTTGGGACGCCTTTGCAATGATGACCACGCCGAATTCGCCGCCGCTGCTCTGTCCTGTGTGTGCACACTCGTCACAGCATCCCCGCACATGTGCGCACAGTGAGTTATCTACCCAATTGGCTATCGTGGTTCGACCCGTGCTGCCACTTTGCGTGAGATTCGCCGCAATGACGAAGTAACTCGAGATTGGTACGGCTACTGCAATAACGCTAAAACACTCCGGAAGCGCAGCGCAACACAAGGTGGTTCAAAATAAACGTACCCGCGCTGGCAAGGAGAAACGTCCTCTCGTGACCCAAATGGTAACGACTGGACGAACCATATACAATCACCCCATTGAGGAGGCACGACCATGCACCGTTTTACGAAAATCACGTTCATCTCGACCTTGACGCTTGTTTCTTTGGCCACGGGCTGCGGGCCTATCGATGAAATGGCCGATGACGAAACCATGATGGATGAAGAAGTGGACGAGGAAAACACTGCGGAGACCAGCGAAGCACTGAGTTCAGTCGTCGTGCTTTTGAGACCGGGTCACGCGGTCGACAAATGTCTCGAGGTGCCCAATTATAGCTACGATAACGGTACCACTATCGTCATCGGCGGTTGCGTCAATACTTCGAATCAATGGATGTGGGTCCAAAAGAGTTATGGTGATGTTTATGTGATTCGTAGCTTTTCCAGCGGAAAGTGCCTGGAAGTGAAAAACGGCTCGAGCGATTGGGGCGCCGAGATTGTTCAAGCCAATTGCGACGGCTCCGTCAAGCAGCAGTTTCGCCTGAAATACAAGGGTTCCAACTATTACGAAATTCAAACCGTGCAAAATAACCATTGTCTCGACGTGGCCGGGGGTTCGACGGCCAATGGCACGAGGCTCATCCAATGGTATTGCAACGGCGGATTCAATCAGCAATTCTACTGGAATCCGCCCTACCGCATCGGAGACGAACGAGACGCATGTGCGGCCACGCCAAACACTTGCAAAACGAACGTGACCAGCACATCGATTGTCCAATGCATTTACGGATATCGTACGGGGAAAGATCGGGGCCCGGGCACTCGGGTGTACGACGAACTCGATCGCTGTTCATATTGGCATAACAACGGGTGTTGGAGCGTGAATCTCAATTCCGGCGTTGATGAAGGATACTTGAGTTGCTCGCAAGATGTCAATTTCATCAACTGCGTGGAGCAAGTCATTCCCGAAAGTGTCGAAGAGGTGGAAGCGAAGGAATGCATCATGGGGACCTTGCTGCGCCAGGGTGCTGATGTTTGTGAATTTTGGTTGCCTCGCGGATCGCTTTATCCGCTCTACAGCGGCAACTTGTTTGCAGCGAAGACAAAACCGCAATGCGATGATTCGTGGCGATGATGAAACCAGCGCCCAATCCAACGCTATTCGCGCATACGAGCTTACCACCCACGCTCATGAAGTGTCCCGACATCGCTCCATGACGCGATCCACCTCGTCTCCGATATCGACCAATCGCGTCGACGAACGAATCCGAATAAGTCCACATACAGAAACGACAAAGCCCACGCGGGAAGGCGAGTACGTCCACGAACCGAGGTTTTTTAATCAACGACCTCCACCGAATACGTCGTCCAACTGAACCAACAACGCCAACGATGTTGAACAGCTACGTCGTCGAACACGCGCCACGAAGTCCACGAGCTACGCGGACAACGCGAACGAACTTTATGGACTACGTCATCGAACTGGATCGACCTCGACCACGAGCCGCCTGCACTTCGAAGTCCCTATCTTTGCCCCGATTCATCGAGAGGATCCTCCGTCGCAAACGAGGTATCTGCACTTCGTCGGATAGCTGGAGAAAAAATTTTCGATACGCAGGAACGTTTTGTACTCGTGGGCAACGAACATGGTGCGCGGAGAGAAGATGCCTGGCGCTCGACGGTTTTCCCGTTTGGCCGGGTAGATTCTCGCGGTGCGAATCAAGTCACCCCTCATTGGAGGAGGAATCGTTCGTGGTGAAAGCTCGAAGAGGCGAACACGCCGTGCGGAGTTTTCCCGTCCCTCACCCTCGCCACGCGCTGAAATTGAATGCCCCTCCTCGTCACCCAATCTCGTATTCCCACACCAACCCTGCCTCGATCAAACCCAACCCATTACGCGCATCGAACGGACGGCGCAACGCTGGACCAGCTGAGGCGGGAAAGCTTGGCGGTCGCCATTGATGGGCGTGAAGCGAAACGGGCAAGGAGACGAGTGACTTCGACTCCGCCTATTCCAACGAGTCAAGCGTTGCTTCGCAACTGCGGAGTCCAGCCCCTTCGAGGAACTTTTTCAAGCTCTTTGAGGGGGCTGTGGTTTGTCCACCACGAAGCGTGCTCGGGGGAGCGTCGGTTTTGTTGGGGGTGCTGAGCAGGCCATGGCGGCAAGTCAGGGCGTTACGAGCGCATGAAGGAACTGGCCTCGCGGTATGCGTGGATCATGGAGCAGCTTGGGGCGACGGATGTGGTGAAGTAAGACCTAAAGCCCTGTCGCGACTCGAAGCGCGAAGACGTTATGGACAACCGGCGGCCTTTGTCACCACCGCCGTCGAATTGGTGATCGTTGCGGGAGCGCAAGCCTGATAGACGTCGGTAAAGTTGTCGTGAAACGTCGAGTTCGTAAGCGTGATGGGCGCATTTTTGGTCGCCACCCCCGTATGCGCTTCACTCATGTCCACGTACGTGAAGTCGACAGTGCCGGTGTCCAGCAATTCGATCCCATCCCAGGAATCGACGCCGGCTCCTTGACCATCGAACCGCACGGGTTGCGCCGCCGTTCCTTGCGCGATGATTTTCGAGCCGGAGAGGACGACGATCGCCGAGCCATTAAAAGCATCGCGACCGCGTAAATGCACGCCGGGCTCGAGCGTGAGCGTGCCCGAGACATCGAGATCGCTGAATACCCATGGAACGGATTGCCCCACCCATGTCGCCGTACCAACTTTCGTGCTCGATATCTCGAGCTCGTTGTGGTCGACATTTTCGTACACATTGCCCGCGCCGACGCGCCATACCGTTTGTTGGTAGGCCCGGATGCCGACCGGGCAATTCCGAATGGTATTCGACGTGAACGTGGCGTCGTCCCCAAATACCTGAAACGCCTTTTGCTCGCTGCCGGCACAGTTTTCATTGGTCACATTTTCGGCAATACTCCCGGCGCCGATCGACATGAGCTCGAGTCCGCTGAAACGAGTGTGCCGCAATGTCGCCTTGAGCGACGAAGAAAGCCCCGGTGCCCCATGCAGTCCCATATCGGCTGAAACCACAATGGGTTTGTCCACTGTTCCCTCCATGAACAACTCACCCTCGCCATCAATATGAAGGTGAGGCGGATTAAAGAAGATATCGTGGACCTCGAACTGCACGCCGGGCTCCAATCGCAGCTTGGCCGTCGCGCCGATATCGATACTCGCGCCCCACCAAGGGATTCCACCGTCGAGCAATGTCAGGTCGAGATTCAGGAGCAGAAGTTCGTCGGTGACATGCGCCTTGACGCCGGTCGTTTTGGGCATTTCTTTGATCCCCGCAATGAGCGATTCGTTGAACACCACAAAGCCGTATTCCGAATCAAGGATCTCATTCCGCGTGAACGAGGAATACATCGCCGCAATGGCTGACGCCGTTGCTTCGTCTTGCAAATCGGTGCCGAAGACAATGCCGCCGTAGGCACAACGCTGGAACGTCGAATCTTCAATCACCACGCCCTTGGGCACCGTGTCCAATTCTCCGTAAATCGTGAGACACGCCGCGTCGGGACCTCCCTGGTTGAGGGAATGGGTCGCGTCTTGAATATGCGTGTGGCGCAGCGATATCGTGCCAATGTTTTGCACGTAGATGCCGCCGAACGTTTTCCCCGCTGCGGGCCGGAACTGCACCGGAGCAGCGGCTGTGCCTTCGGCAATGATCGCTCCTTCGGTGACGAAAATCTCATTGGCGGTGTTGCCTCCGCCGATTTCAATCACGGCGCCTGCTTCAATCGTGACTTTTGCGCCGCTCTCCACCGTGAATCCATTCGCGAAATGATGGATACACCCGCCCGGCAGCGTGACGTCGCTGTAATACTTGGGTATGGCGTCAGGGTGGTCGGCAGGCACGTCTTTATCGAGAATCGGGTCGTGTCCCGGCGGGGTATTTGTGCAGTAAGTACCGGGCGAACCATTTCCTCCTTGACCGGCATCACCACCTGAACCCCCATTGCCAGGTCCATCGCATGACGCGGATCCCGCAACGATGGCCAAACAAATGATTGTCCCACCACTCAAAACTCGAGCACGTTCGTACATGATAATCTCCTTGTTCCCATACGATTGTAGGAGCTGAGGCATCTCGAAGATGAACGCCTCCTCGCTCCTGCAATCTTTGCGAGCGCACGAATCAGACGTTCCGGTTGCGTTTCAGTTCCGCCATATAAACCCAATACACCAAATTGACACACGAAATTCGCTTTGATGACAAGAGATCGTAATGTGTGCTCATGGGTACGAATGAAACGCCGTCATTTACGACTGAGAGCGTGTTGACCAGGCTGCTGGTGCTGGGCAAATCTTGGCGTCGGTCGGCCTTGCTCAGCGTACTGAAGTACGCTTCCGCCGGCCTCCCTAGCCAAGATTCGCTCGCGACGCCTGTTCAACACGCTCTCAGACTCGACGTGACATCAATTGGTGTCGCGTGTGGATGCCCAAGTTTTACCGGCTTTCACGTCGAGCCAATTGAATCGCGCGCCTTGGTTGTCGTTCGGATTTAGCCAGATCATACGCTCGAAAATGTGCTCGGCTTCTTTGAACTGCCCGAGCTTCCACAACGTAAGCCCATAACCATGTAGGCAACGCAAGAATGGTCGATTGTCCAGCCAGCCCCAGGGCAGCATACCCGTGAATTGCAGTCCGAGCGTTTGCATGCCAATGCGTACCCCTACCTCGTAATGGAGCAAGGCAGTTTCTGGACAGCCATGAAATGCGAAATTGCCGAGGTGCGCATGAGCGTCGAGACAGCGGAGATCCTGGAGAAGCACGTCCATGAGGATTTCTTCGGCTTCTGCAGTTTCACCTGCGTCATGATGCTCGCTTGCTGCGATGATGGGATCCTCCGTGCCATCGAACGATTCGTCATCCGTTCCCGGAAGGATCTGTTCCATCTCGAAATAGGCGCGAGGCTTCACACCTATTTGGCACCACAACGCTCTGATAGCCAGCGGCACCTCTTCATTCCCCTCATCGTCGTCACGCCAATGTTCCACGCCCCGATCCTCGAGCCTGAGCAAAGGCAACCCGAGCGCTGGAATGTCGATGCGCCCATTTCCAACTTCCCCAGACGCATACGCATTTCCACGATGAACCCATCGTTTGGTAATGTTCGTCGTGACGATTTGTCCGGGTACGTATTCGCAAACCTCGGACGAACGCAGCGTGATCTGTTCACCTGTCGACAAGACCCGCACTCGCGCTGATTGCTGATTGATTTTCAGAATGACCACATCGAGCGCCCCAGGTTTGACCTCAATGTTGTCCGGGAAAACGTTTGGCATGGTCACCCGCGGTAACGAAAACAACGGGGTCGATTGAGAAAGGCCCGCTGCTACGATCTCGTCGCGCCCACGCAACACCTGCGCCCGCGCCGCAGAATAACTCATGTCCGTCATCTGCATGCGGTTTCGAATGATACGCTTCAGGCTCTTACGTGCAGTCATGGTCACACCTTTGGCACCGTTTGGCATACGACACCCTCGCTTCTCGTGCCCCACGGATCGAAAGATGGACACATTCACCCATCCGGAAGAGTCAACTCCCCTTGGTTCCAAAATGGCCTCGCGAGGGAGAGGCGCGTGGAACTCAGGCGTCGGAACCGCCCAGAACGCCCAGGTTTCACCATCTGAAACAGTTTGTCAAGAACTTTTCGCGCAAAATCATGTGGCCAAAGATCGCGTTTGCCCTCACGCCAGGAAAAACGCACCGGTCTCTCCAAACCCATTGACGTACGCGGGACAAAACAGCTACGACATCCCGGACATGGCGAAGGACAAACTGGACCCCACACTGGAAGCATGGGCGGTTGCTCAAAAGCGGCATCATCTGTCGCACGCTCACGTGCAAATGGCTCGCGAATTGGGCATGAACCCGAAGAAGCTCGGCGGCAAAGACAACCACAAGCAGGAGCCTTGGAAGGCGCCATTGCCCGAATTCATTCAGTATCTATATGCAAAACGATTTGGTCGTGAATGGCCCGCCGAAGTGCGGAGCATCAAGGAGATTGCGCGGGCAAAGGCGCAGAAAAAAGCCGCTCGGAAAGTGGCAAAAGCGGAACGCAAGAAGAACGAAACAGCGAGTGCCGCGACGAGCATCTCGGAAATACCGTCGCCATCATCTTCACCGGCCGAAGATTTTCGCCAAAAAAGCAAATGAGGCTCTTGGCAGAGCAGTGTGCCAAGGTCGCGCGTATAATTCATCTTTATCGTGATACTCGGTCAAACGCGCGCTGGGAACGCGTTGCGATCAACCAAATGCCGTCGCGCCAGTGCGCCTCACGGCGGAAAAACTCACGTCGAAAGTATCGATTCAGACGTCTCCGGTGAATGCGGAATTGGCGCTGGATGGAGTGAGTTTGGGGCGCGGGTTATGGTCGGGCAAACTTCGCCCGGGGAAACATCGCGTCGAGATTGCCGCGGATGGTTTTGTTTTGCAAGTGCGGGACCTCGATTTGCGTGATGGACAGCAAGAGAAAATCGAAACGACGCTCGAACGGGATCCTTTGTCGCCGTTATGGAAGGACAATCGCGGGCGGTTTTTCGTCGAGGGGTCGCTTGGACCGATGTTCGTCCCGACGTTGGGCGGGGATGTGGCGTCGTGTACGGAGTGCTCGGCGTTGCCGGGTTTTGGTGTTTCTGTGCAAGCTCGCGGGGGATATCGATTCCCATCGGGATTCGTCGTGGGCGTGGATGCGGGATTTTCAAGAGAAACGCCACCATCACCCCCGACGTCTACGACGACGCCTGCGCCTGTAGCCTCCCTGGCCAATCGTCGACAAACAACCCCGCCAAACCCCTCCTTGGATTGGGCATCGTGGCCCTCTGGTTGCGCAGCCGCAGACGCTCCATCCCCAACGACGCCACCATGATTTGACGTTCAGCGCGTCTGTCCAAGAACGGGTTTTTCGCGCTCGCAGGAGCACACCATCACGACACGCCAGACTTTCAGAACTCGGATAGCGTGTTCGGCCTCGAGATCCAGAGATGACTCGAACATCTTTCTCTATTTATTTCTTGCGTCGTTTCGTGGCGGTCCCCGCACGTAAACGCGCGATATCTGCCTCGAGTTCCGCGACACGCCGCGCTTGTTCATCAGCGCGTGACGCTTCTGCTTGACGCAAGCGAGCCTCTTCATCAGCGCGT
>DAOMZH010000164.1:13034-15088 GCA_035437985.1 Polyangium sp. (in: bacteria)
GCGCGTGACGCTTCTGCTTGACGCAAGCGAGCTTCTTCATCAGCGCGTGACGCTTGTTCCTCGGCGCGTTGCTTTTCTTCTTGCCGCAAGCGAGCTTCTTGGTCAGCGCGTTGCTTTTCTTCTTGCCGGAAACGAGCTTCTTGGTCGGCGCGTTGCTTTTCTTCTTGCCGCAAGCGAGCTTCTTGGTCGGCGCGTTGCTTTTCTTCTTGACGCAAGCGAGCTTCTTGGTCGGCCCGCTCGGTTTCGAACGGCCAAAGCTCGTCACCATTTGGGCCAAACCCCAAACGCAACATCGACTTGTCGCCCTCCCCCTGAGACACGAGGAACGCATCGAGGATCTCAGACTTGACCCGATCGTCGTTCGTGTTGAGTACGATCACGAGTTCGTTGTTCGCGTTTCTCCGGTACACACAGAACCGCTTGCGTTCGTCCTTGTTGCGTCGCCTTCGCCAATGCGGATCAAAGACGATGAGCTCCACGACGCCGAGCTGCGCATGTCGCTCGGGTGACTGAAGCTCGTCTTTCCTAGCGTTTCTGAAGGACTTGATTTCCAAGGCAAAGTTTGGCGCGACGCCCAAGTGCCAAATCTTCCACGACCCGTTTTCCTTGTCGCCAAAGTCCATGGGAAGAGCGGTCTGCGCAACTCCCGGGACAATGTACACGTCGGGGGAAACGCAGCGCTCGATGTTGCCCTTTTGCCAATAAATAAAATTGTCGCCGCCGACGAAACACTCGATGTTGCGGCTTGCCTGGTAACGCTTCAACACCGGCATCAACTCGATGCGAATCGCGTTCTGGCAAAAGTTATCGGACATGCGCTCCCAGTCCGGATACACCGTAGGATCGTCGTCGACCACCTTGCGAACGCCAGGACGAACTCGAGTACCAATACGAGAACGACGGTTGACCGCAGTGAGATCCGGAGCGAGAGTCGTCATACCACCTACCTAGCACGCTTGACCCACGACGAAAAGCATAAAAAACGTCCTTCCTCAATGGCGCCCAAAACATGGGCCATGATCAACAGGGACGAACTGTAACCAGCGACGAACCCTCGTCAAGAAAAACGCTTAGCTCGACGAACAATTGCGTCAATCGCGCAATGTGGGGATGTGCCAAGGTTTTGGAACTCGGCCAAACCATTTCGTCCTTGACCTTCGCGTTTGTCGCCGTACGCTCGGCGGTCATGCATACGCGTTTCGATCAAGCCATGAAGCAGCTCGTTCGAGCGTGCCTCGAACAAGACGGGACGTTCACGCCCGAGGTGGAGGTCAGTCCCGATCCGCAAGCGGCCGATGGTTATTTCGTGCCCAAGCTGCAGCGAAATTCGCCCGTGATGCGCACGTTTTTGGGGCGAATGACGCACAAGGCGTGTGGATTCGAGTTTTTCTCGTGCACGCCGGACGCGCAAGAGCTGGGTGAATGCGTGCGTAAGCTGATGAATTTGCGGCATCAGCTCTTCACAAAGGACAAAACGGCGGTTTTGCCGATCCAATGGATCATCTCGTCGGGTTTTCCGAAGAACGCGTTTGGCGCGTACGGTGCGCGTCGGGCGCGCGGGTGGCCTCGAGGTGTTTACCGCTTGGCGCCGGGATTTGCGACATTCATTGTCGTGGTCAGTGAGCTGCCGGAAGAACGTTCAACGTTGCTCTTGCGCCTCATGGGTCGCGGACGAACACTGCGGCGAGCGATCGCCGAGCTAAAAACGTTGTCGGAGGATGAATTTGAACGATGCATGGCGCTTCCGATTCTGTTAAAGTTCCGAATCGCAGCGTCGAGAGAGCCCGTTTCGCCCACCGATCAGGAGTACGTCATGGATACGCAAGAAATCATGGACATGTTCGAACGACAAGCGGTGTTACAAGGAAAACTAGAGGGAAAACTAGAGGGAAAACGCGACGACGTCTTTCTTCTTCTTCGTCGCCGGTTCGGTGAAATTCCCGAAGCCGTCCTTGTGCGCGTCAATGCGGCCGATCTTACCACCGCGAGTCGGTACTTCGAGCGTGCATTCGATGCCGCATCTCCCGAGGAGGTCGTCGCGGATGGCTGAAAGC